>JAAYYY010000478.1 GCA_012515125.1 Chloroflexota bacterium | reverse complement strand
GCGATGCCCATCGCGATCGAGAGCAGTAAGGGGAAGAGGTTGGCGACGCCCAGCCCGGCGAGGAACAGGCCGCCAAGGCGGACCCCGATTAGCGGCACAAGCCAGAAGATAAGGAAACCGACGAGGCCGGTGACCATGGCGGCCAGCAGCAGCGGCGCCAGCGCGACACGGCGGGCCAGAACGGCGCCGAGGAAACGCCCGATCAGCATCGCCACGAAGAAGGCGCTCATCACCAGCGAAGCGTTGGCCCTCGTAAGTGGGCCGGCTTCCACCAGAAAGTCGCCGCCCCAGGTAATGATTGACCATTCGACGGCGACGCCAAGCAGCAAAGCCAGCCAGTAGAACCAGAACAGCCGCGGCAAGGAGTTCCATCGGGAGTCCCCGTCGTCACGCTCCAGGGGCGCCGGCACGGGCTGGTCGCGCATGAGCAGAAACATCAGGAGCCATGCGCCTGCAGGCACGATCAGCGCGCCTCGCCAGCCAAACGAGAGACGCGCAAACGAGCCGACGAGCAGAGGTGCCAGAATGGTAGTCCCACTGGCGACGACGTTGGCCTCCGTCAGGGCCAGCGCCCGAAAATGGCCGTGATGGTCTGCGAGAGACGATTGTACTGTCGCCAGCAGCGTCGTCCCCGCCAGCCCCATAAAGGTGATTGCCGGCAAGGTGAGAGCGGGATGGTGGCCCACTGCCAGAAGTAGGGCGCCTACCGTCGTTCCAGCGCCGCCTCCCCAGAAGATAGCGCGCCGTCCAAACCGTCGCACAAGTCCAGGCGTCAGCAGGCCGGCGGCGACGCTCCCTACGGCCAGGGCGCTGATATGCAGGCCACCCATGCTGTAACTGAGGTCAAGATCGGCGCGCAGCAGGGGCATGGCCACGCCAGGCGCATTCAGATAGTAGGCAAAGTATCCCAGGGTCAGGTAGGCGAGCCACGTGAAGCGGTCGCGGACGAACGTTGTGGGTAATGTTTTAATCATGATGGCGTGCGAACCGCACGAATGTCTAGAGCAATGGCTCCCTGGCCGCGCTCGAGCACGCGCAGCGGGTTAATTTCTATCTCTTGCAGGCCGGCATGGTCGCAGACCAGCTGGCTGAGGCGGTGAATGGCGTCGAGCACTGCGTCCTGATCCGCGGGCGGCACGTGACGGTAGCCGCGCAGGCGGCGCCCGGCCCAGGTCTCCGCCAGAAGCTCCTCGGCTTCGCGGAACGTAATGGGGGCGAGCGCAAAAGCGACGTCGCGCAGCGCCTCGACTTCGACGCCGCCGCTGCCAAACATGAGCAGCGGGCCAAACTGCGGATCGCGCACAGCGCCGACGATGACGTCCTGCCCGTCGCCAACCATCTCCTGCACGAGGACGCCGTCGATGGCGGCCTGTGGCGCCGCCTCCTGCGCCCGCCGGAGCAGCGTCGTGTAGCCCGCTGCCGCCTCCTCGGCGTTGTGGACATTCAGAAGAACCCCGCCAACGTCTGATTTGTGGGCGATGTCCGGTGAAAGCAGCTTGAGAGCGACCGGGAAACCGATACGCTTGGCGAGCGCGGCTGCCTCGCCGGCACTGGTTGCCACGCCTTCGGCCGGAACGCGAATACCGTAATGGGCCAGGAGTTTGCTCAGGAGGGCCGGCGCAACCAGCCCCGACGTGCCTGCCAGAAGCTCGCCTGCCGCCACAAAGTCCACCTCTACAGGCTGCCGCGGATGGGACCGCGGACGGCTGAGCCACTCCGCCCTCTGAACCAGCACGGCAAGGGCCGACGCGGCGCGCTCGGGGAAGCGGTATTCGGGGACGTGGGCAGCCCGGAAATGTTCGACCGCCTCCTGGATCAGGCGCTCGCCCATGACGGCAGCGACGACCGGCTTTTGGGCAGCATAGATCAGGGGAATCAGCGCCCGCGCCACGGCGCCCGTGGTGTGCATGGGCGGCGGGGGCACGACGACCAGAATACTATCGACGCCGGGATCGTCGAGAAGCGCGCGCAGGCAGGTAGCGTATTCCTGCGGCGAGGCGCCGGCGAGCATATCGACAGGATTGTGCACGCTGGCGGCGGGCGGCAGGGCTGCGCGCAGGGTTGCTTCCGTCTCCGGCTGAAGCTCGGCAAGGGTCAGGCCATGCGTTTCCAGCGCATCTACGGCGGTGACGCCGGGACCGCCGGCATTGGTGAGCACGGCGACGCGGCGTCCCTGCGGCAGCGGGCACCAGGCCAGGGCGCGGGCCCAGTCGAATAGCTCTTCGCTCGTCGTGGCGCGGAGGACGCCGGCGCGGCGGAAGGCCGCGGTATAGGCGGATTCCCGGCCGGCGAGCGCGCCCGTGTGGCTGGCGACGGCAGCCTGCCCGCTGGCGAAACGGCCGACTTTCAGCGCCACAATGGGCTTTTCCTCGATAACGCGCCGCGCTTCCTCGATGAAACGGCGCCCGTCGCTGACGCCTTCCAGATAGAGGGTGATGACCCGCGTATAGGGATCGGCGGCGACGGGCGCCAGCACATCGGTTTCGGTGACGTCGGCCTGGTTGCCCATGCTGAGCAGGCGGGAAAGGCCGAAGCCCTGCCCGCGTGCCCAGTCAATCACCGCCGCACAGATGGCGCCCGAGTGGCTGATGAAGGCGACGGCGCCGGGCGTCGGGCCGGGTGGGGGCAGAAAGGTCGTGTCGATGGGCAGATGGGTGTCGAGGAAGCCGATGCAGTTGGGGCCCACAAGACGCATCCCATACCAGTGCGCCACAGCCAGGCATTCCTGCTCCAGCGCCGCCCCTTCGGCCCCTGTCTCGCGGAAGCCGCCGCTGGCGATGATCGCGGCGCGAATACCGCGCTCGCCGCAGGCCGACAGGGCAGCGGGCACGGCGGGAGCGGGGATCAGGATGACGGCCAGATCGGCCGGGTCGGGGACGGCGGCGACGCTCTCCCAGACAGGTTGCTCGAGGAGCGTTCCTCCGCGCGGATTCACAAAATGCACAGCGCCGCGATAGCCGCTCTGCAGAAGGTTGCGGGCCAGACCGAAACCAAGCTTGTTGGGATCCTGGGAAGCGCCGACGACGACCACTCCCGTGGGAGTGAAGAAAGGAGCAAGGGAGGTTTCACTTTGCATCATGCTCAGTGTATCACATTCCCTCACCGAGGGGTTATGGAGTGATGTTATGGGATGGAGGCGTCTCTTGGCGCCTCCATCCCGTTTACTTTTCAGGCCTTACCGAGCACGGCGGCAAGCAGCGCCATACGTACAAACATGCCGTTTTGCACCTGGCGGAAGTAGGCGGCGCGGGGGTCCTTATCCACCGAATAGTGGATTTCGCCGACCCTCGGCAGGGGGTGTATGACGATCATATCCTCTTTAGCGCGCTTCATTACCTCTGGCGTAATCGCGTGCGCGTCTTTGACTTCTTCATACTGGGCAAGATCGGAGAAACGCTCCTTCTGCACGCGGGTGACGTAGAGCACGTCGGCTTTCTCGATCACGTCGGCGACGTCGTGCGTTTCACGCACGTCGATGCCCGCGTCGATAACTTCGTTCATCAGGGTTAGCGGCAGGCGCAGGATCTCCGGGCTGACAAAGCGCAGGCTGACGTCGTAATGGAGGAGCAGCTTGGTGAGGCTGTGTACCGTGCGGCCATAGCGCAGATCGCCAATCATGGCGATCTGCAGGCCGTCGAGCCTGCCCAGCTCGTCGCGGATGGTGAAGAGGTCGAGCAGCGCCTGTGTGGGATGCTCGCCCGCGCCGTCACCGGCGTTGATGACCGGGATCGTGGCGTTATCCGCCGCTGCCTTCGCCGAGCCGATTTCCGGGTGGCGCAGGACGATGACGTCGCTGTACTGCTCCAGCGTGCGCACGGTATCGGCCAGGGTCTCGCCCTTGCTTACGGAGCTATACTGCACGCCCTGGGTGATGGGAATAACGTTGCCCCCGAGGCGCTCCATTGCAGCGATGAAGCTGGAGCTTGTCCGGGTGCTCGGCTCGTAGAAGAGGGCTGTGAGGACGTTGCCCCTGAGCAGGTCTGTCGATCCGACGCGCCGGACCATCTCACGCATTTCGCAGCTGCGTGTGAAGATGTAGTCGAGGGTATCTACGTCGAACTGATCGACCGAGAGGATATCCTGGCCTGTCAGGCCGTTGCTCCGGCCGTTCTTCCTGTCCATATGGTCATAGTTGAAGAGAGGTTCTAATGTCTTTGGGTTCATCGCAGTTCTCCTATTGTTGTTCGTTGTTTTTCTGTCATTGCTCCCCGCTCTCACCGGCATCCCGCCCGAGAGAGGGCAGCAACCGGCCGCTGCCCGGCGGCGCACAGACCCGGCCGTCCTGATAGACAACCTGCCCGCGCAGGACGACACGGCGAACCCGGGCACTCACCGTCATGCCTGCAAAGGGCGTCCAGCCACACTTGCTGACCACCTCTGCGTCGCTCAGGGTCGCCGGCACGCCCAGCTCCACCTCGACGTGTGTGCCCGGCTGCTCCGGTAGCCCGAAGATGCGCCTCGGGTTGTGGGCCATCAGCGCCTCCAGCCGTTCAAGGCTCAGCCGGCCCGCTTCGACGGCGCCGAGCATCAACAGCAGCGACGTCTCCAGACCGGGTACGCCGGGAGGCGGGTTCGAGCCGGCCTTTTCGGCCAGCGTGTGCGGCGCGTGGTCGGTGGCGATGCAGTCAATCGTCTCGCCCAGGTGCTCCCAGAGAGCGGCGACGTCGTCCGGGCTGCCGAGGACGGGACGCATATCACCGCGCGTACCCAGCCGCCGCGCATCGCGCTCGTCGAGGAAGAGATGGTGGGGGGTGACCTCGCAGGTGACAGGCAGACCCTGCATTTTAGCGTCGGCGATCAGCTCGATCTCTTCGCGGCGGCTGATGTGGCAAAAGTGGACGGGGCGGCTGTAGGCTGCGGCGAGGCCGATGCCCACGGCGACGCTCTGTCGCTCGGCGTGCATGGCGATGAGCTTTTCCCTGGGCCAGCGCCGGAAGCAGGCGCGCAGGGTGGGCAGGTCCTCGACGCGCAGGGGGCCGAAGGTGTCGTTGAGGTAGATCTTGAGGGCCACCGCGCCGGGGGCCAGCGCCTCAAGATGATCGACCCGTTCCGGGCTGGCGCCGGCAAAAAGGCCGACGTCGCAACGGATGGCGCCGGCGGCTGTAGAGCGGGCAGCGTTGAGCGCTTCCGGCGTGCTCAGCGGGGGCGTCGTGTTGGGCATCGCGAGCACGGTGGTAACGCCACCGGCCAGAGCCGCCGCCGTTCCGGTGGCGAAGTCTTCTTTGTGCTCACCGCCGGGTACGCGCAGGTGCGTATGGACGTCGGCGAGGCCAGGGAGCGTGATCGTCGTCACAGCACTATCTCCAGGCAAAAAAAAAGCCCGATCCCTATAGGATCGGGCTATGGTCAGTCCATTTTGGCAGGTCCAGTTTGTGAGTCCAGGGCCAGAACAGGTACATATCTCCTCGGCGAACCTATCTGCACACTGGAATAAAATCGTACCATCTCCCGCCCGGCCATGCAAGAAAATTAATGAAACAGGCGGAATCATCAGAAAGCGGTTGCCGGGCCTGCCTGTCGAACTATAATCACCCGGCGCCATACCTGGAGAAGAGAATGAGAAAGCGAGCCCTATTCGTACTGGTAACCCTGGCGATGCTGGCTGCCTGTCAGGAGCCGGAGCCGCAAGATGTCGTCGGCGTGACTATTCACCTCAACGATATCCATTACGACCTGGAGACAATTGAAGTGGCGGCGGGCGACCTGCTGGTCCTGACGGTGATCAACCAGGGCGCTCTGGACCACGACTTTGTGATCGACGAGCTGCCGACGAAAGATCCGCCGCACGTCCACACGATGGAGGAAGCGGGGACCGAGCACGATCACAGCAACATGGAGAGGATACCGGGCGAGCCGGCTCTGCACATCGGCGCCGCGCCGGGCACGATCAGCACTGCCACCTTGACGCCGACCGAGCCGGGACGTTATTCTTTCTACTGTAGTGTCGCCGGCCATCGTGAGGCCGGGATGGAAGGGGTCCTGATAGTGACAGAGGGGGATTGATGACGGCCTATCTGGAGAAGCTGAGGGCGGCGCAGGAACGCAACAACTCCTGGCTCTGTGTGGGGCTGGACCCGGACCCGGCGCGGCTGCCGCTGCCGGCGATGCAGTGGGACGATCCGGTGCTGCCGTTCAACAAGCGCATCATCGAAGCCACGGTGGACCTGGTCTGCGCCTACAAGCCGAACGTGGGCTTCTACATGCAGTGGGGCGCTGCCGGGCTCGTGGCGCTGGAGCGGACGATTGCCTACATCCCCGACGAGATACCGGTTATCCTCGACGCCAAGATCGGCGACATCGGCAACACGCAGAGCGCCTGGGCTGCCGGCGTCTTTGATACGTGGGAAGTGGACGCCGTGACAGTGAACCCATATGTCGGCGCCGATGCCGTCCTGCCGATGGTCGGCGAGCGGCCGGATAAAGCCGTCTACGTGCTTGCACGGACGAGCAACGCCAGCGCGCTCGACTTCCAGGGTGATTTGCAGGCCGAGCAAGGGCTTTCGGCCGAGGTGCTGCGCTGCAGTCAGGAATGGCCGGTGCAGGGGCATATCGGCTACGTGGTGGGCGCGACCTACCCGGCGGAGCTGGCGGTGGCCCGGCGACTGGCGCCGCATGCCAGCTTCCTCATTCCCGGCATTGGCGCGCAGGGCGGTGACCTTGCCGCGGCTGTGACCTATGGGGCGCACGACGGGATCGGCCCGGTCATCAGCGCCAGCCGCAGCGTGCTCTACGCCGCGCCGGGGACCGACTTCGTGGACGCGGCCCGCGCGGCTGCCCGCGATCTGCGCGACCAGATCAATGGCTTGCGGAGTAGCTAGGCGGACAGCGCGGGCGGGCAGTTAGGAAATGGACCAGCGCCGGGGGAAGAGCGCGTGAGCTTCCGGCAGGCGCTGGCGTCCCTGGTGCGGCTGGGCCGGCCGCTCTTCCTGGTGGGGGGCTTCATCTTCTTCGGGCTGGGCACGGCTATTGCTTGCTACGAGGGTTATGACCTGGGCGCTCACTTGTGGCTCTGGGGGCAGGTCGCGGTGACGGCGGCGCAACTCATGACCCACTTTGCCAACGATTACTTCGACCTGGATGCAGATCGGGCCAACCGCACGCCGACCTACTGGTCGGGCGGCAGCCGGGTGCTGGTGGAGACGGCGCTGGCGCCGCGCTGGGCGCTCTATATGGCGCTCGTGTTACTGGCGGTGGCGCTGGCGGCGACTGCCCAGGCCAGCCGCAGCGCCGGGGCCCCGGCCATCGCCGTTCTCCTGGCTGCTGTGATCCTATCGTGGTTCTATAGCGCGCCGCCCCTGCGGCTGCATTCGCGCGGGGTGGGCGAGTTGACGGTGGCCCTGGTGGTGCCGGTGCTGACCACGCTGGCGGGCTACACGCTGCAGACGGGCCGTATCGGCCGGGCGCCGCTGCTGGCGGCGCTGCCGCTGGCCTTCTTCCAGTTCGCCATGCTGCTGGCGATTGAGATCCCCGACGCCGAGGGAGATGCGCTGGCCGGGAAGCGCACGCTCGTCGTGCGCCTGGGAGCGGAAGCAGGCTCTCGCCTCTGGCGGCTCGCCCTCGCCCTGGGGCTGCTGGTGCTGCCGCTACTGCCGGCGGCGGGGCTGCCGGGTCGTGCAGCGCTGGCGCCGGCTGTCTTTGCCCTGCCCCTGCTGGCCTGGTTCTGGCGCCGGCTGGGGCAGGGAGCCTGGAGGCAGCGCCGGTGGTGGGATTGGCTGGCCTTCTTCAGCATTGCCCTGCTGGTCGGCGCGGCGCTGGTCGAGCTGGTCGCCTTTCTTTCGCTATGTCTGGCTGCCGGGAGGTGACTCTGATTTTGGTGATTTCTGTCACTGGACGGCAGGCGCCAAAGCCTTTATGCTGTACTTACTGCAAGCCTGACAAAGCAGTTAAGGAGAGCTTCCGATGACTCTTTACGCCGGAGCCAAGGCCGATACCGATGACCTGCCCAACGGCGACGATGCCTATCAGCGGATGAAGGGGCTGATTGAGACGCTCAGCGCTTACATCGAGCATTATCATGGGGGCGCGCTCGAGTTTATCAACTTCGACGGCGAGCGGCTGACGATTCGCATGTCGGGCGCCTGCCGGGGATGTGACCTGCAGAAAGTGACCCTGCACGGCTGGATCGAGGGAACGGTGCGCCCGTTCTTCCCCGACGTGAAAGAGGTGATAGCCGTCGAATAGACGCTTCTACAGGCTGAGCAGGGTAGGGAGCAGGACCGGTCGCCGGCCTAGGCGGTGGTGGCGATGAGCACGCCTGGGGAGAACTGGAGCCGGATGCGGTCGTCCAGGCGCACGAGGGGCGCAGGGAGGCGGGCGGCGGGCTCATAGCCGAGCGCCTGACCCAGAAGCACGCGCTCGCCACCCGCCTGCACCGGATAGGGCTGCCCCCAATCCGATGTCCCGCGCATGAAGTTGAAGGCGCGCCGGGCCGACCAGTCTGTGTGCAGGACGAAATCGGCGGGGCCGGGAGCCGGTTGGTAGCTGCCGCCCGGCGGCTGGGGACGGCGCTCCAGCGTGCCGGCGGCGAGGCGGCGCAGCGCTTCCACAAGCAGCTCGCCCGCCAGCTCGCCGGCTGCCCGGTCGAGCACGGCCGGGCCGACGCCTTCCGGCAGGGGCAGCGGCGCCTGCAGGGCGATGTCGCCGCTGTCCAGCCCTTCGTCCATCCAGTGGACGGTCACACCGCTCTCGTCCCGGCCGTCGCGGAGCGCCCAGAAGAGCGGGTAGGGGCCGCGGTAGTCCGGCAGCAGCGAGGGATGCAGGTTCAGGAATCCATGTTCTGGCAGCGCGAGCAACTCGGGGGGGATGCGCCGGCGCCAGCAGGCGACACAGGCCACAGCCGGCCGCAGGCCCGGCAGCCACTCCTGAAACTCCGCGCCCAGATCGCGGACGGTAAAGAAGGGGATCTGCGCCTGGTGCGCGTGGGCCATCAGGCTGGATGCGCCGGCCGTGGGTAGGGGAACAACCCTCTCGAGCGGGGCAGCCTGCCGCTCGCGGGCTGGCGTGAACACAGCGGTAACGTTCGCGCCGGCGGAGAGCAGGGCAGCGAGAGGCGCTGCGGCGAAGGGGCCGGGTATGCCGAAAAAGAGAATGGGTGCAGGGAGCGTCATTGGTACAGGCCGGTTAAGGACGCTATAGTATGGCTCGAGACGTAACAACTGCAGAAACGCCGCCTGATGCCGCCTGTGGATATTTTATGTCGATGCCGGTGCAGGAACGGGCTGTTTCTTTTGTGGAGCTATTATGGCCCGCTTTGAAAAAACGATCACCCTCGTTGATTGCGCCCGGCTGGGCCAGGAGCTGCCGGCGCTGGCGCGCCCGCCCTTTCCCGGCGAGCTGGGGGAGCGCATCTACAACAATATCTCGGCGCTGGCTTGGAGCATGTGGCAGCAGCAGGCCACGCTATTGATCAACCACTATGGGCTTAACCTGGCCGACCCGCGGGCCAACGAATTCCTCATGGAGCAGATGGAGGAGTTCCTCTTCGGCGGCGCCGGGTCGCAGGTGAACATGGACCCCGCCACGGCTGCCGGACCCTCCAAGAAGTAGATCGCCCTCAGGGGCGGTGCGTCGCCAGGGGAATGACCGGCTGGATGTCGAACTCCAGGCAGGTGTGAGCCCGGCGCAGCGCCGCCTCGACCTCCGCCGGGTCCTCGCCACGCGCGAAGATGAAGCCCAGGTAACTACTCCCTTCGGGCAGGGGGACGATCTCGTTGTGGAGCGGCGCCGTAATTTCCACGCCTTCAATGCCGGGCAGTGACCTGGCTTCCGCCACGCCCCGGTAGCCCCGTAGCAGGCCGGCAGCGGGAATGGGGATCATCATCACACCCCGCGCCGCCTCTTCCCGTGCCGTCTCCAGCGGCAGCCCGATCGCCTGGCGCAGGATCAGCTCCTCCAGGGAGATACTCACGCCAAAACGCAGTGTGCGCGAGCAGAGACCGCCGATAGAGCGGTCGGCAATTTCCAGCAGCCAGGGACCGGCGTCGTTGACGCGCAGCTCGGCGTGGATCGGGCCGCGGCGCAGGCCCAGGGCGGCGGCGGCCGATTCGGTGGCTGCGGCAATCGCGCTCTGGGTCGCCTCCGGAAGCCGCGAGGGGGTGACGTAGATCGTCTCCTCAAAGAAAGGGCCTTCCAGCGGGTCGGGCTTGTCGAAGAGGGCCAG
>JAAYYY010000477.1 GCA_012515125.1 Chloroflexota bacterium | reverse complement strand
TGGAGACAAGGGAGTTCTCTTCCTCGTCAGCCGGGCAGTGGTCGTAGGCTATGGTCGTGCCCTGCGCGCCGTCGAGCAGGCGCAGCAGCAGATAGATGGACGAAAAGCCACAGATGCGATGGCGATCACCTACCGTCGCAATCTCATCGTAAAAGCGGGCGTGGTCTCCGGCCTGGATGGCCGCTATCAGCCGCCTGTCGCTCTGGCGCAGCGCCTCGCGGCGGGCCGAATCCATGACAAACGGATCGCCAAAGCTGGGGCCGACGTGGGCGAGATCGACAGAGGCGACGACGACGACCCGCCTGCTGGCAAGCTCGTCGCGCAGCGTCTCCACGAAGCGGTTGAGCCGGATATCGCCGGCCGGGTGGTGGCCGTTGCCGACGAAATGGTGGAAGGAGCCGGCGAGAACTGGCAGCACCGGCGGCGGCGCCTGGCCCAACCGATAATAGACATAATGTAACCAGACCGCCGGTAACTCTACCGAATGTTCCTGGCGATGGTTCAGCTCCAGGGCGAACGCCTCTCCCGGCCCAATCGCCCGGGCCAGCCGGTCCACCAGATCGCCGGGGGACGGCAGGACGCCAAAGGGGGTGGCATAAGGTTGTGCCGTCAGCGTAATGGTGCCCGCTCCGCCGTTGTGATCGGTGCCGAGAATGACGACCAGGTCGGCTCCGGCCAGCGCGTCGTGGCTGCGGCTCCAGACAGAGGCGTAGACTGGGCCGCCGCGCTGGTAGTCGATGTGCGGCGAGATGATGCCGCGCCCGCGCCAGCCCTGCCCGTTTCCAGAGCCGGCCTGCGCCTCGTAACTGGCAAACAGCGCCACAAGATCGTCAACAGCCTCGGGGTATCCAATGCCGGCCAGGCTGGGCGGGCGAAACGGGGCCGCCCGGTAGCGGGCCAACTGCTCCTGGAGGGCCGCCTGCGAGCGCTCGTTTTCCAGCAGACAGGCTTCGTCCAGCCTGTCGATGGTCTCTACGAGGACGTCGCGGGGCACCCACTCGCCCACTAACTGGCTGAAGGCCACCTGAATGGCGTCCAGATCGTGGCTGCCGTCCAGCAAGGGCAACATCTGCGCCAGCGCTGCCGGAAAGACGAGCTGCTCCCGGCTGAGCCCCAACGGGTCGCGCAGCAGCCACATCTGTTGTCCCTGATAAATAACTGGTTGGAAATCAAGCAGCCGCAGGACCGGTCCAGTGGACAAAACCCGCCTCCTGTTATATGTTGATACGTTTGAAGTATGCAGAGATTGAGGTGAGAATGCAAGCTTCCAGGCGGGTCCTCCGGCAGCAGTTAGCCCTGGTCACTATCGTCGTTCTATTGCTTTCTGCATGCGGCGGCCCGGCGGGCGGCAGCACGGCAGTGGAGAACGCTGTGGCTCCCGGCAGCCCGCTCTCGCCGCCGACGCCGACGGCTGCCGCCGCCACACCGACGCTGGCTGCCGGCGCCTCACCCACCACCGCGCCCGAACCGACCCCGACCGTTCCCCTTTTCTCCGGCCGGCCCTCCATTGGAGACCCGTTTACGCCCGATCTGGGCAACACCGGCTACGACGTGCAGCACTATGAACTGGAGCTGGCTCTCGATCCGGGAGCCGGCCGGATCGAAGGCAGCGTGACCATCGAGGCCGTGACCACCGAGCCGAGCCTGCAGCAGGTTTCGTTCGACTTCATCGGCTTTGAGATCAGCGCGCTGACGGTAGACGGCGTGGCGGCGAACTTCCGTCGCGAGGGCGGCAAGCTCTGGGTCGAGTTCCCGCAGGCCATCATGGCGCCCGGCACGCCCTTTTCCGTGCGCGTGACCTATGCCGGCACGCCGGAGAAGGTCGATTCGCCCTACATTCACTACACCGACTACCTGGGGCTCATCTTCCTGCCCAATAACACCTTCTATAGCATCTCTGAGCCGGACGGCGCGCGCTACTGGTTCCCGGCTAATGACCATCCGCTGGACAAAGCGACGGTGCGCGGCACCTACACCGTCCCGAGGGGAATCGCCGCTATCGGCAACGGGCAGCTCGTCGAAAGCAGGCTGAGCACGATGCCGGACGGCAGCGACGGCACGACGTTCGTCTGGGAGCTGGACGAGCCGCTGGCAACCTATCTTATTCTCGCCGCGGGAGGCCACTACACCCGCGTCGAAGAGACGGCCCCCAACGGCGTGCCCCTGATCTTCTACTATTTTCCGGAGATGGAAGAGGAGTATCTGGAAGCCGTAGATGTGACCGGCGAGGCCATGGTCTGGCTCAGCGAGCGGCTGGGACCGTACCCGTTCGACAGTTATGGGCAGGCGACCTACTACGCGATGGGCATCTCCATGGAGATGCAGACGATGACCCTGCTCTCGTATCAGATGCTGGACGAGACCACAGTCGTACACGAGCTGGCGCACTCCTGGTTCGGCAACTGGGTCGGCCTGGAAAGCTGGGGGGATACGTGGCGCAAGGAAGGGCTGGCGACCTATCTGGAGCTACTCTGGCGCACGCGCAACAACCCGGCCGGGCTGGACGACCTCATAGCCGAAATCGAAGCGGAGGTGGCGGAGAAAGGACACAACTACCCGCTCGACCTGCCGCCGCAGCACCGTATCATGAGCTTTGACAGCTACAGCCGGGGGGCGCTCCTGATCCACGCACTCCACCAGGAGCTGGGCGACGAAGC
>JAAYYY010000476.1 GCA_012515125.1 Chloroflexota bacterium | reverse complement strand
GTGTCGTCTGGTGATAGTTCGAGACTGTTTTTTGGGCGCGGGAAGTGTCGCCTGGCGGCACGTTGATATGTGTCGGAAGTGCCGGTTGGTGATATTTCGGGGGCGCGGTCTCCTTCGTGTTGTGCCGGTTGGCGATATTTCGGGGAACTTGCGCGAAGTATCGGCAGGCGGTAGCTCGCGGGAGGGGCGGTTGGGGGTGAGGCGTGGTGGTCGGCGTGTTCATGGTCTTTGGTGTAGAACATATGTTCGGTCGTATTATACAGGGGAAGTGGGCGGGGGTGGGTGAAGGGGAGGTGAAATTGTCAGCTATGAGCCGTAAGCCGTAAGCCATAAGCCGAAAGCTTACGGCTTACGGCTAATAGCTTATGGCTCCGCAGGGAGCGGGGAAATCATAGTCCATCATGCCCATGATGAGAATCATGGTTCAGGAAAGCAAGACCTGTCAGGTTTTGGGAAACCTGACAGGTCTTGGGTGGGGTTCGATTCGGCGCCAGGAAGCTAATAGCTAACGGCCAAAAGCTAACAGCTCTTCGCTACGCGGCCATCTTGCGCAGGAGGGCCGCCAGGGTCAGCAGGCCGGCGACGGCGATGCCGACGAGGACGGCCGTCTCGACGGTGGAGCGCAGCGGCGAGATGGCGACGGTGACGGAGCGCAGGCTCACGCTGGTCGGGGCGGTGAGGCAGTCGAGCGCTTCGTAGTCGCTGTACATGCTGAAGGGGGCGACGAGGGTAGCCGCGCCGGTCGCCTCGTTGATGCGGTAGAGGCGGTTGCGGGTGGCGGAGGGCGCGTTCTTGCCCGTGCTGCCGTAGAGCTGGCCGTCGTTGAAGTAGGCCAGCGCCTCGATGTCGTCCACGCCAAACTCGCCGATGACGGTGGCCGCGCCGGTGGTCTTGTTGACCCGCGCCAGGACGCCGCCGTCGCCGCCGTCGTTGGAGGTGACAAACATCTCGCCCGTCGTGGGGCTCACGGCCAGGTCGTCCAGGTCGCTGAGCAGGCCGGGGCCGTCCACGACGACGTAATCGATGCCGGCGCCAAAGGCATTGGGCACGTGGGCGCCGGTGGCCTTGTTAATCTGGAAGAGCAGGTCTTTGGTGGCGCCGCGCTGGCGATGGGTGCCGTAGAGGATGCCGGTGGCCAGGTCTACGGTCAGGCCGTCCACGTCGTCCAGCTCGACCTCGCCCTGCGCGCCGCCGGCAACGCCGTAGGTCTCGGGCTTGGCGGTGAAGGCGCCGGTAGTCAGGCTCAGCGTGCCAAGCTGCTCGCCATCAGAGGCATAGAGCGGGCCGGAGCCGCCTGGCTCCAGGGCGATGGCCTCGATGGTGCGCGTGCCGGTGAAGCCGACCAGTGTGGTGACGCCGGTCACGCGGTCGAGGGTGACGAGAGCGTCGAGCGGAGAGCTGCCATCGGTCTGGTCGGCGACGGCGTAGCAGACGTCGGCATTCTGGGCGTAGGCAGGCCGGCGGGTCGCCACGAGGGCCAGGACGGACAGGACGATGATCAGAAGGCTACTGAATAGGGTACGTGTTCTCATCTCATTCCTCATCTAAAGGCACAAGGGCCACACAATAAATGAACGGCATGACGGGCAGAGCGATCAATCAGCCTGACACGCTGTGGTTGCGTTGCTGCGCTTGTGGCGCAGGGTTGGCACAACAAAATGGCGATAGATGTAGTCACTACGGCGTACTGGATACTGGATGCCAGGTACCGGAGTCCTATGTCCGGCACTCGATGCGCATACAGTGTAACCGACGTGGGGCAGAAGTTCAAGCGGTTTTTTTTAGCCGTAAGCTATAAGCCGTAAGCCGTAAGCTTACGGCTTATGGCTTATCGCTTTCAGGCGGCGGGCTGG
>JAAYYY010000475.1 GCA_012515125.1 Chloroflexota bacterium | reverse complement strand
GGAGCAGGTGCGCCGGCCGGGGCTGTTCGTCGACCGCTTCTCGTTCTAGCCGGGAGGGGAGCCGCCCTCTCTTTTGTCTTCAGCCTGTTCACTACCTGGAGGAATCTCATGACCCGTCAGACAGAAATCCGTTATGACGACGACCTGGGCGGGATGGCCTACCCGTTCCTGCCGGCTGAGCTCAAGTGGGCAATCGTCTCCCGGCCGCTGGGGAATGCCGGGCAGATGCACGCCATCTACGACGCGCCGCCGCCCACGCTGCGCTGGGTCAAGGACGATAAGGTCCTTGACCTGCATGTGCCCGGCCTGGACACCGAAACCTTCCTGGCCCGCTCCGGGCTCTGCCTGTCCATGGAACGCGGCGGCTACACGCTCTCCAAGCGCCTCAGCCGCGTCATGCGTCCCTACCGCTTCTGGGGCTTCTTCGACGTGGCACAGGTCGCCATCGAGCACAGCTCCGCGCTGGACGGCCGGCTCTGGGACGGCTGCGGGCTGGTCAGCCGCACCTTCGTCGAGCGGCTGGCCGGCCGGCCGGAGCTCGACGAGCGCCACCGCCGCGAACTGCTGCGCACGCGGCGCTTCGAGGTCACCTGCCTGCATGCTGACGGCCAGGAGAAGGGGCATGTGCTCGTTGTGGATGACCTGGCCGTGGACTTCCTCTTTCCGGCCGGGAGCAGCAAGGGGGAGCTGGCGCTCGCGGGCAATCAGGTGTTCATCGGCCTCGTGCCCGTGCACCACAGCGACGAGATGTGCCTGGACATCCAGAGCCTGATTAACCTGCACCCGTTCTTCCGGCCAGAGCAGCTCCTGGTGTGGATGGAGCTGGAGAGCGCGCTCTTCCTGGAAGGCATCGCCAGCGGGCGGCTGGCGGAGGTGATGGGCCGGCTCGCCGGCATCGCCTCCGAGGAGGAGCTGGCGGGGCTTTCCAACTGGCACGTGGGCGAATACCTCGCCAGCGGCGGCCACCCGCTGTGGTTTGCCGGCGTCGCCCGGTCGCTCGCCAGGCAGCACCTCAACCGGCTCGGCCGGCGCGAGCGGCGGCTGCGCTGCCCGGCGCCCGGCGGTCGTTACTACGTCTTCCCGGCCGCGGTCGACGGGCGTGATGTCCCGGCCGGCCACGTCGAGCTGGAGCCGGAGACGTCGACCGCCTGGGTCAACGACGGCGACTGGCTGGACTACCTCGCCCGCGTGCTCGGCGGCTGCGACGGCGACGATGCCCTCTGGGTGCTGCCGTTCACCGACGGGGACAACGAGAGAAAGGTGCTGGCCTGGCGCTCCCCCAACCAGCTTGGCGAGTACGTGCTGCTCAAGCCGACGGAGAACTCGCACACCCTTCGATGGGCCATTCCCGGCGGCCGGCACATCGCCACCCCCAAAATGAACAGTCGCCTGCTTCCGCCCCGTATCGATAGCTGTCACTATCAATATGGGGAACTGAAGGAAGCAGACGACCGCTCGTTCGTGAGCACAGAATACGCCATCGCCGCCATGGCGTCAACGGTTTCCCGCGCGGCGGCCAACCAGGGCACGCTGGGCAGCTTCTGCAACGTCGCCATGGTGACCAAGGCGCTCTACGGCCGCCTGCCCGAGCGGCTGCCGGCGACACTTGAATCCGTCATCGACGGCAGCGTCAAGACCGGCCTCGACCTGACGCCGGTCAAGGCCTGGACGCGCAAGGCCGCCGCGGCCATCGTGCGCCAGGGTAAGCCGGTACCGGCGTCTCTCGCGCACCGCCTTCTCCCCCTGCTCGGTAAGAAGCTGCAGGGCGAGCTGGTGACCAGCGACGGTCACTGGCTGGATGCTCTCACGGCAGCCATGGAGCGCCATGCCGCCCAGTACTGGGCCGATGTCGAGGCGCTGGCCACGGAAGCCGTGCCGCCGCTCGCGCTGTTCGAACACGGCCGGGACTGGCTGCCCATCGGGCAGGAGCTGCGTGCCGTCTACGCCCGGGTCATCCGCGAGGCGGCCGGAGGCGACGAGGCTGCGACAGACGCAGCGCAGGGTCTGGATGGCGCGGTGTTTGCAGCGGCCCGCGCGGCAAGTGAAGCGTTCCTCGCGCAGTGGCCGGCCGGGCACCGGCCGTGCGTCCTGCTGGGCGCGGCAGCCTTCCTTTACGCCGAAGGACCTCGTAACGGCGCGCCGGTGCGCGACAGCGTGCTCTGGCAGCTGGGGGAGAAGCGGGTGCGCGCCGGCCGGGCGCCGGGCATTGCCCAGCAGATGCTGGCCGCCCTGCGCGGCATCGGGTTGCTCAGCGAGCCCGTGTGGACGGACGAGGGCGCCGCGCTCTGCTACCGGGAAGCCCCCTGCTCCCGCAGCCCGGGCGTGCCGGTCACGATTAACGGAACCTGGTTCAACCTGCTCAAAGCGACCCGTCCGGGCACGCCGCAGAAGATGAGCCAGGTGCCCCGCACCGAGCGCGAGCAGGCCAAGGCGCGCATCGCCGCGCTCGCCGCCGACGGCTTCGTGGGCATGCTCCTGACGACGGCCGTCACCGATGCGGACCGTATCATCACCCGCACGCCCCGCGGCAACCTGTTCGGCTACGTGCAGCGCGACCACGAGCTGGCCGCCGTGCGCCACGACCGCTGGC
>JAAYYY010000474.1 GCA_012515125.1 Chloroflexota bacterium | reverse complement strand
TGCTCGACCATCGCCTGCGGAAAGACGCCGTTCATGTGGGCTTCGACGATACGCGGATAGTCTGCCCGAATTTCCTCCGCCTGCCGATATTTCTGGTTCATGTACTGCTCCAGATTATTCAGGCGGTGGAACTCATAGATCATGTCGGTGCCGACGAAATAGGATTCGGGTATGCGCACGCCGGCTGCGGGCATGCCTTCCTCGCCCGGAAGGTGGCGCTGCAGGATTTTCCAGGCCAGGAGCATGCCGGCAGCCTTGCCGCCGATTTTCCCTTCGCCGATGCGCCGCTCGTGAATGTCCCGCAGGTCGGTAATGGTAAAGACTTTCTTGGCAATGCCGATATAGGGAAGCTGGTCGCTGATCATGCCTTTAATCAGCACGACCTTAATCTCCTCCAGGTGGTGATCGACCTGCTCCCGTTCATCCGGCGGCAGCTGCTCGTACAGCTCGCCCTGCTCGAAAAGGAGCGGCCAGGGCGCCACCTCCGGGTTAAAGGCCAGGTTACGGCCCAGCATGGGCCGTGGCTGCTGGGCGAGTACATCCTGAATGATCTCCTCCAGCAGCTTGTAGGGCAGGTTATAGGCGAAGTAGAAATCGGTGTGGTAGTCGCGGATCAGCTCCTTGCGCTGCTGCCACACCGGGGCCGGCTCCGAGCTGAACGGGTCGTGGATTCCCTCCCGCCGCTGCGACTCGATGGCCCGCTCCCGTACCTCGGCCTCAAAGGCCTCTTTGCTGATGACGCCCCGGCGAAAAAGCTCTTCGCGCATGCGCTCGCGAATCTGGTCCGACAGGATGGGGTACTGCGCCAGCCTGATGTAGATATCAATCGTCGAGGTTCGACTGCGTATCGGCTGTGCCGCCATACTACACCTCTACAGTGGCAGCTTCCGGCCGGTGCAGCCGGAGCGCCTGCCTAATACAGCACATCGTTGGATTTTAGTTCGTCCGGATTCCTATCGCCCGGCTCCAGAATGGCCACGGCTTCGTCCTTCGCTCCGTCCATCAGAATGGTCAGCCGGCGGCCGGGCTCGATGGCGGCGAGGTCAATGACCTTCAGATAGGGCTGCAGCGCGGCATCGGCGGGAGACAGCCTTTCCAGAGCATTGGGTGCATTGGCGAAGAACTCCCAGTTGAGGTAGCTCTGGGGATTGTCGAGATGGACCGGCAGCGCGTAGATGCCATCCTCCACCAGGTCCTGGAAGAAATGGGTACCGTAGGACAGCTCGGGAACGTCGTCGCCATCCGCGACGGCGACTTCGATCAATGCCTTTGTGTTGTAGATGTCGGCATAGCCCACACGGACGCCCAGGTCGGGATTGTCGGTGCCCCAGCGACCCGGCCCCATCAGGACAAAGGAGTCCCCTTCCAGCGCCTTGTTGAGCCGGCCGATGGCGCGCCCCAGCTCAAACCGCTCTGTGTAACTCTCGATGGTGCGGAAGCGGCGCGGATCGACGTAGATGATGTAGCGGATGCCCTCGATCGTACCGTGGGGGATCAGGCCAAACGTATGGAAAAGCAGATCCTCTTCCGGCACTTCTTCGGGAATCGTGACGGGCCGGGCGTCCTCGCGCTGGCTGAGGGGACGGCATTGCAGGATGCACAGCCTGTAGTCCGGCTGCGGGTAGTCGGGGCGGATCTCGACCGTAAACTCGATGTCCACCGGGTTCTGGTACGCCTGCTCAAGGCGCATCAGGGCCGTGCGCAGGAGCCTGACAAACTTGCGGTCGCGGGTTAGCGGGTCCAGGGTGATCACCAGTGGGTCGTCTGGATCCAGGCTCGCCGGAGAGAGGATATCCTGGAGGAAGTCCCCACGATACACCATCGCGATCTGCCGTAGATACGGGTAATCCGGGTCGAGTACGTCGTGGATGGGCAGGGTGCGAAAGCGGTTCTCCTCCAGGTCGATGAGGTCAATATAGCGCTGCGAGTAGCGGCGGATGCGGGCGGCCGAGTTCTCCGGACGCAGGGTGGGATGGCTCAACGCTACCATCCGTGGATAGTCGTCGGCCGAGCGTTCGACGGCGCGCGTGCCCAATCCCCAGACCAGGCGCAAAAAGCCATCCTCCTGCCGTATCCTGGGATTCCAGCGGAACGGGTTACGGCTGAAGCCGACGCCGGCCACCTGGGGAAAGAAGTAGCGACCATAATGCTGCCCGCGCACCTGCTGGATGAGGATGGCCATGCGCTCGTCGTAGTCGATGAGACCGTGCTGGCGGCGGTAGAGAATGGCGTCTGGATTCAGCGAGCTGGCGTAGATGCGCTTGATCGCGTTAAGGAGATCGCGCAGATTCTCCTCCTCGCCGGCCTGGTTGGGACAGAAATAGCTCTGGTACTTGCCCGCAAAGCTATGGCCGAAGTTGTCCTCCAGGAGACTGGAGGAGCGGACGATGACGGGTGTCTTGCCTACCTGGTGCAGAATCTCGCGAAGCTGCTCGACGATGGTCGAGGGGAAATTGCCTTGCAGATGCTCCTCGACGATCCGCGGATACTCCTGGCGAATCTCGTCCAGCGGCCGGTACTTCTGATTCATGACGTGATCGAGGTTATTCTGCCGCCGGAACTCGTAGACCACGTCGGTGCCCAGAAAGTAGGAGTCCGGGATGGCGACTTGCTGGCTGATGTCCGGTCCAAACTCGGGATCGCGCTGCTGCAGAATTTTCCAGGCGAGCGACATGCCCGCCGCTTTGCCGCCAATCTTGCCCGTGCCGATGCGGCGGTCGTGGATCTGGCGCAGGTCGGCGATAGTAAACACCTTCCGCGCGACGCCGACGTAGCGCAACTGGTCGCTGATCATCCCTTTGATGAGGACCGCTTTGATCTCTTCCAGATGGTGGGCCATCTGTTCTCGCTCGGGCGGCGAGCGGCGCTCGTACAATTCGCCCTGGCGAAAGAGGAGCGACCAGGGGGCCAGCTCGGGGTTAAAGGTCAGCTCGCCCAGCTCCTGGGGAGCCGCCTGTTGGCTGCGTACCTCCTGGACGATCTGCTCAAAGAGATCCTGAGGCAGGTTGTAGCCGAAGTAGAAGTCGGTGTGTATGTTGCGGATGCGCGCCTTGCGCTTCTGCCAGAGACCTTCAGGTTCCTGCACCAGTGGGTCGTAGAGCCCTTCGCGCTTCTGCGATTCGATGGCCAGCCGCTCGACCTCTTCCTCAAACTTCTCTGGGCTGATGATGCCCCGTGAGAAGATCTCTTCGCGCATGCGTTCGCGTATCCGATCGGCGAGGATCGGATATTGGGCGAGCTTGATATAGATGTCGATCGTCGACGTCCGGCTGCGGAGGGGGGCAGGCTCAGCCAGTGGCCCGTCGGGCCCGGCCAGCGCAGCCGGTCTTTCGTCCTGCGGCTGATCCATAACGGCTATTACCTCACTTTCCGATTATGCCTGCCGGCGCGGCAGCCGCAACTGTTGGAAATTGGCCGGTCCTGCCCTACAATGAATGGGCCTGACCGGCGAGAACGCCAACTGAGGAGGAGTTATGCCGACTATCTTTTCCAGAATCGTCGCCGGCGAAATCCCCGCCGACATTGTCTACCAGGATGAGCTGGTGACGGCCTTTCGTGACATCAATCCCAAAGCGCCCACGCACATCCTGATCGTGCCCAACCGTGAAATCCCGTCCGCAGCCGACCTGACCGAGGCGGACGAGCAGGTGGCGGGCCGGATGCTCATTGTCGCCAGGAAGATAGCCGAAGCCGAAGGCATTGCTGACGATGGCTACCGGTTAATCATCAACTGCAAGGAGCATGGCGGTCAGGAAGTCGATCATCTGCATCTGCACCTGTTGGGCGGGCGGCCTCTCGGCCCAATGCTCCTGACCCGGTAAGCTGTGCGTTCCGGCGAGGGCTTTCGGCGGGCGGCCCTGGCCCTGCTGCTGCTCTGGCTGGCTGCGCTCGGTTGTGCGCTGCCCGGCCGGTCCGCGCCTGAGCCTGCGCCGCCGCCATCACCGCTCCCTTCTCGCGGCTCGTCGGCGGCTAGTTGGCCCCTGGCCGGCACGCCGCTCACGACGCTGCCTGCCGTCACACCGCCGGCGTTTGCGCCCCTGCCGCCGGCGCCGCCGCCAGAGCCGCAGGCGGCTGCCCGGCCCCTTCCGGCGCTGGACGAGCCTGGCAACACGGCCGCGCTGGCGACCCTGAGCCGCGCCGAACGGGAGCACCTTGCCGCACGGGGCTTTGTCGCCGTGCCCGGCTCGCAGGCCACCTTCGGCGAGCTGTATGGTGACCTCTCCGCGGATGGCCTGCCGCTGCTATTTACCTCCGACGCTGCCCTTTACGCGCTGGACGTCATCGCCGACGTTGCCTGGCAGCGGGCCGAGACGCAGCTTGCCGGCCACCTCCGGGCCCTGAGCAGTTCCCTGGTCGCCGCCTCGCAAGCGCAGTGGGAGGCCGCGGGCGATGAAGAGACGGCGGAGGCCGCCTGGCACAATCTAGCTTTCTTCAGCGTCGCCGCCCGGCTGCTCGATCCCGACTTTGCGATCCCGGGCGTGGTGGCCGATGTGGTCGCGGAGGAGCTGACCCTGATCGAGCAGAGCGGCGCCTTCATCTCGCCCCTGCGCGGGGAGACGGTGGATTACGGCCGGTTGCAGCCGTCAGGGCGTTACGCCGCCGATGCCACCCTCGCGCGCGTCTTTCGGGCCCGCCACTGGCTCAGCCAGCCCTTCACGATTTCAGCGGACGAGCCAGAAGCAGCCCGCCGCCACGCCCGGCAGCTCGCGCTCATGGCGATGGCCGTGGACGCCAGCGAAAATGGCCCTCGCTGGCAGCGCATTGCCGACACGCTCGCCTACTTCGAGAACAGCGACAGCACGACTAGCCTGGAAGCCGTCTCTGCGGCGCTTGAGGCCCTGGGGCCGGGGACGGCACTTGAGGGCGAGCGCATCGACGATCTCGTGGCGACCCTGCTTGCTCTGCCCGCTCCGGCCGGTCACACGCCGCCCTCAGCGCCCGCGTTTGCCTTCCTGCCGCCGGCTGCCTCGCCCGCCCAGATGCTGCTGCCGGCCTTTGTCTACAACCAGGTGGGCCTCTACGAAGGAGTGCCGCCGCTGCCGGTCACCGCGCGCGAGACGAACATCGGCCCGGTGCGCGCGCTGCCGCGCATGCTGGATGCCGCCGCTGCCTTTGGCGGCGAAGCCGCTCGGGAGTGGCTCGTCGCCGGCAACGACGACCGGTACCAGGGCTACGACGCCCAGCTTGCTACGGTGCAGACGGCGCTTCCGCTTATTCCGTCGGCGCGTTACGGGCCGGCCTGGCTCCAGTCGATGCAGACCCTACTCGCGCCGCCTCCCTCCGGCCGGGATTCGGCTTTCGAGCAGGTCGGTCTGAATAGCTGGCTGGGCGGCTGGCTGCTCCTTCACCACGACACCACGCTGGCGCCCCGGCCGGTCGATTGGGTGTCTGCCCAGGAGGCAGCCGAGCCCGCCTTCGTACAGGCGCCCCCGCAGCTACTGGGGGCACTGGCGGCGCTGTCCCGCCAGGTAGAACAGGGATTGCGCGAGCGCGAGCTGCTCGACGCCGAAGCGGGACAGAAGCTGCTGCAGCTCGAGAGGCTCTATCTGGCGCTGCAACAGGTGGCGGAGGCTGACCGTGCCGGCGAGCCGCTGGACGCCGACAGCCTGCTCCTGCTCCGGCAGCTCGCGCCCCGGCTGGAAGCGCTGCTGACGTTTGCGCCGTCCGCGGAGGGCGTCCCCCTCGCCGACGTCTCTCTGGCCCGACAGGTAACCCTATACACCGACCCGGCAAGCGGCACAAGCATGACGGCGGGGCTGGGGCCGGCCTGGTCGCTCTACGCGATTGTCGAGCGTGACGGGTCGTTCTGGCTGGCTGCCGGCGGCATCTTCGCCACCTACGAGCTGCGCCAGGCGCCCGGCGAGGCGGAGACACCCGATCCGCAGGCGGTGGAGACGGCGCCGTGGCTGCGGGCCATCCTCGCGCCGCCGCCTTGACATTTTCTCTACCCTTGTGTAATTTATCATCTATGATCTGGAAGCGCCGGACAAAGGCTTACACCCCCGCCCCTATTGGCCCTCGTTGCGCGAGCAACGGGGCGTTTCAGGTTACATGATGGGCATTGGGGGTGGAGAGCTAACGTAGTGCGCCTTCTTGTACTCTGAACGATAACGCCCCCACACCGGGGCGTTTTTGTTTGCCAGAAGGCCAGGTAAGCGAAACGAAGGAGGAACTAGACGATGCGGATGAGCCAACTATTTAGCGAGACCCTGCGTGAGGCGCCGTCCGAGGCTGAGGTTACCAGCCACCGGCTGCTGCTGCGCGCCGGGTTCATCCGCCAGATTGCCACAGGCATCTTCAGCTATCTACCGTTGGGCCAGCGCACGGCCCGCAAGATCGAACAGATCATGCGCGAGGAAATCGACGCCATCGGCGGGCAGGAAATGGATATGCCGGTGGTCCATCCGGCGACGCTCT
>JAAYYY010000473.1 GCA_012515125.1 Chloroflexota bacterium | reverse complement strand
TCTGGGAAGCGTGGCAGCTAATCGCGGAGGAGTTCGACGGCGAGCTGCCGAGTGACGAAGAGCTGACCTACGCTGTGATCCGGGGCCTGGTCAGTGGGCTGGACGACCCCCACACGCGCTTCCTCGACCCGGAATCAGCGCAGCGCACGCAGGAGCGTCTCGAGGGCTCCTACGAGGGCATCGGCGCCTACGTGCAGGAGAACGACCAGGGATTCACGGAGATCCTCCGGCCCATCGAAGGCTCGCCGGCCGAGGCCGCCGGCCTGCGTCCGGGTGACGTCGTCGTCGCCGTGGACGGCGAGTCGATGGCCGGCCGGAGCCTGGAGGAAGTGATCTCATTTATCCTGGGCCCGGCGGGCACCGAAGTGACGATCACCTTCGCCCGCGACGACGAGCCGGAGCCCTTCGAGGTCGCCATTACGCGCGCCCAGATCACCATCCCGATGGTCACGTCGGAGATGCTGGAGGGCAACGTCGGCTACGTGGAGCTGGTCAGCTTCGGCACGACCGCCGAGCCCGATCTGAGCGCGGCCATACAGGCGCTGCTCGCCCAGGGCGCGGAAAGCCTGATCCTCGACGTGCGCAACAACGGCGGCGGGCTGCTCACCCAGTCGATTGCCGTGGCGGACCTCTTCCTGCCGGAGTCGGTCATCCTCTACGAGCGCAACGCTGCGGGCGAGATTAACGAGGTCTTTGAAGCCGACAGTGGCGATCTGGCCGAGGATATCCCGCTCGTCGTCCTGGTGAACGAGTACAGCGCCAGCGCTTCCGAGATCGTCGCCGGGGCCATCCGCGATCACGGGCGCGGCGTGCTCATCGGCGAGACGACCTTTGGCAAGGGTTCGGTGCAGTTGCCCTACACGCTCAGCGACGGCTCGCAGCTCAACGTGACCATTGCCCACTGGTACACGCCCGAGAACGTGAACATCGACGAACAGGGCATTGCGCCCGACATCGAAGTCGTCGCCGACGAAGCGCTGCTGATCGATAATCCGGACGAAGACCCGCAGCTGCAGCGCGCGCTCGACTACCTGACCAACGGCGAATGACCGCGAAGCAGAGAGAGTGATGGCACGAGAAAAGCTCGACCAGACGAAAGTGGAGATTGTGGCCCGCAACCGGCGCGCGAGCTACGACTATGAGCTGCTGGAGCGCTTCGAGGCCGGCCTGGTGCTCACCGGTACGGAGATCAAGTCGGTGCGCGCCCACAGAGTCAGCCTGCAGCGCGCCTACGTGCAGCCGCGCGGCGGCGAGCTCTATCTGATGGAGGCGACCATTGCCCCCTACGAGCACGGCAACCGCGAGAACCACGACCCGGACCGCCCGCGCAAGCTGCTGCTCCACCGCCGCGAAATCAACAAGATTCTTGAGGCGCTGCAGACCAAAGGCATGGCGATGGTGCCGACCAAGCTCTACCTTTCCGGCGGCTGGGCGAAGGTGGAAGTCGCCCTCGCGCGCGGCAAGAAGCTCTATGATAAGCGGGCCGCTCTGCGCAAGCGGGAATCGGAGCGGCAGGTCGAGCGGGCCATGCGCGAGAAGT
>JAAYYY010000472.1 GCA_012515125.1 Chloroflexota bacterium | reverse complement strand
TGGCGCTGGCGATGGCCGGCTTCTCCTGCACCGTCAGGGTGAAGGACTGGGTCGCGTTGGGCGAGACGCCGTTGTTGGCGGTGAGGGTGAGTGGATAGAGGCCGCCCGTCCCGGCAGTGGGGGTGCCCGCCAAGGTGGCGGTGCCGTCGCCGTGAGGTGTGAAGGTCACGCCGGTGGGCAGCGCTCCGCTGTGACTCATGTCGGCGGACGGCACGCCGGTGGCCGTCACTGTGAAGGAGCCCGGGCTTCCGACGGTGAACGTGGCGGCGCTGGCGCTGGTTATGGCGGGCGCTTGGGGCCAGATGTAGAAGCGGGTCACTGACACAACCGTTGAGCCGGCGCCGTTGTGGGTCCCGCTGCTGTAGAAGCCGCGTGCGCGGACGTAGAAGGTCTCGTCCAGCGGGAGGGACAGGCCGTCAAAGCGCCAGCCTCCGGGGACACGCGTGCCCGCCCCGAGAGGCGTGTAGGTCTGGCCGTCCGCGGATAGCTCGAAGGTGGTTAGGCCCAGCTCGGGGCCGGAGCCGCTGCGCTGCCAGGTGATCGAGGAAGCATCCGGGGAGACGGCCAGATTCTGCCAGGCGGATGTGTCTGCGGACAGGCGTCCGATTCGGCTGCGCGACTGCCCGCCAAGAGCTGAGAAGTCGCCGCCGACCACGATCTTGCCGTCGGGCTGCAGCGCCAGGGCGCGGACGGTGGCGTCGGCTCCGGGGGTGAAGGTGGTGTCGAGGGTGCCGTCCGGGAAGAGCCGGGCGAGCCGGTCGACGGTCACCCCGCCCACGGCCACGAAGGTGCCGCCCAGCATGATCATGCCGTCGGGCTGCAGGGCCAGAGTGTAGACCGAGCCGGCCGCGTTGGGGTCGAAGGCGGCGTCCAGAGAGCCGTCGGCATTCAGGCGACCGATACGGCTCCGCGGCGACCCGCCCAAGGTGGCGAAGTCACCTCCCACGAGGATCTTGCCGTCGGGTTGCAGCAGCAGCGTGTGTACCGTGCCGCCTGCCGTCGCCGTGAAGGTGGCGTCCAGCGACCCGTCGGCGTTGAGGCGGCCGATGTGGTTGCGCGTCTGCCCACCTAAGTCGGCGAACTGCCCGCCGACGACGATCTTGCCGTCGGGCTGCAAAGCCAGAGCGTAGATGGCGCCGTTGGCCGTGGCGGAGAAGGTGGCGTCTACCGCTCCGTTGGGGAGGAGCCGCGCGAGGTACACGCGCGATGCGCCGTCCAGGTTGATGTTGCTGCCCGCCACCAGGATCCTGCCGTCCGGCTGCAGGGCCAGCGCCGAGATGGTGTCGTGCTGGCCCGCCTTGGCGTCGAAGCCCGCGTCCAGCGAGCCGTCTGGGTCGAGCCGGCCGATGACGTGGCAGGGTTCCCCGGCGAGAGTGCCGAACCCGCCGGCCACCAGGATCCGGCCATCTGGCTGCTCCAAGATCGCCTGGACCCCGCCGTCTGCCCCGGGATTGAAGGTGTCCAGCGATCCGTCGGGCCGGAGGCGGCCGATGAACTCGCGTCCCTGGCCGGCCAGGTTCCTGAAGTTGCCGCCTACGAGGATCTTGCCGTCGGCCTGCAGCGCCGCGGTGTAGACCATGTTGTCGGCCGCGGTACTCAGAGTAGCATCCGGGGTGCCGTCGCTGTGGAGCCGTCCGATGTGCTGGCGCGGCTGCCCGCCCAGGGTAGTGAAGCTTCCGCCCACTAGGATCTTGCCGTCGGGCTGGAGAGCGACGGCAAGGGTTGCCGCGTTAGCTCCGGTCTGGAACGTCTCATCGAGGGTGCCGTCGGGGTTGAGGCGGCCGATGAAGCTGCTAGGCCCCCCAGCGAGCAACGTGAACCAGCCGGCGACTACGATCTTGCCGTCGGGCTGCAGTGCCAACTTCTCAACTTTGCCGTCGGCCCCGGAGCTGAACGTGTCGTCCAGCGAACCATCGGGGTTGAGGCGGGCGATATAGCCGGTCTGCGCCACGCATCCGGGGCAGTGGCCCCCCACCAGAATCTTGCCGTCAGGTTGCAGCACCAGG
This sequence comes from Chloroflexota bacterium, assembly GCA_012515125.1. Taxonomy (GTDB): domain Bacteria; phylum Chloroflexota; class Anaerolineae; order Promineifilales; family Promineifilaceae; genus JAAYYY01. Next base: position 13 of record JAAYYY010000472.1, on the reverse strand, counting down.
CTCCAGACGTAAT
>JAAYYY010000471.1 GCA_012515125.1 Chloroflexota bacterium | reverse complement strand
GCCATCTGGCGCAGTTGTTCGGCGATGGTGGCCAGGTTGAAGCCGGCAGGGAAGTCGCGATCGGGGTACGCTTCCTGGAGGGTGTTGCTGCCGTCCTCCTGCTCGTACCGGTGCTCGATGTGCAGCAGCAGCGCCAGGGGTTCGCGGTAGTCGTCGAACTGGTCGTAGTACCAGTGTTCGAGCCCCTGGGGGATGATGGGGATCTGATCAAGGTAGTACAGGGCGTCGTCGAGCTCCACATCCCACACGTCGTCCATCACCGGGAAGAGGTGCGCCTCAACCCGCCCCAGAAACGCCTCCACCATCCCGGAGAATGCCTCTTCGGCGTCTTCGTGCTGCCAGTCAAAGGTCTCCTGGAGCCACTCTGGATGTTGGGGAAACACCTGCTGGTAGCGCTTGGCCAGGCGGGCGGCGGCCAGCAGGCGGGAGAGGTGCGTGCCGGTCAGCGGATTGGGCGTCACAAGTGGCAGGTCGTGCTTGGGCGGCGCCAGCCTCAAAACCCTAGGGGCACGCCACGCGTGGGGGAGGGGGGCAGGTCGAGACATCGCTTCACCACCTGTTCTGTCCGGGCGGCCAATCCGAAAACATGGTTAGCGTGGCCCTGGAGGGTTTCATGAGCATCGAGGACGGCTGCCAACGTTAGCGGTTCAGTGCCGAGAGCGGCGGTGAGTTCGGCCAACGGGACGTTGTAGGGCGGCGCCGCTTCCACCTCTGAGAGCAGCAAGGGAAGCCGGCTGTCAGTCTCATCGCCGCTGCCCTTGCGCGCCACCTGCTTGCGGAAGGCGACCTCCACCGTGCCGTCCGGCAGCGTCTTCTCCTCGACGGTTGCATGAGCCATCTCCGGGAAGTATTGGACCAGATGCTGGCGGACCTGCTCGGTTGTGTACTGGGCGCCGGGGTCGTCGAAGCGATGATCGCCGTAGATAAACACCCGGCGAGTTGTCGGCGTGGCGCCGGATTGTGCTTGCTCAGTCATTAGTTCCTTTCCTTTAGAAGAGGGATAGATTCTGTGGTCGCGGCGGCGCCTTTGTGGACTGTGATTGCACTGCGGGATTCGGTAGTACCTCGTCAACGACTACGGCTTCGGCCACCATCTCCGCTTCTGCGTCAACACGTTCGGGCGCGCGCTGCCGCACTTCCGCCTGTACGCCGAACGCGAGCCACGCCTGCCAGATGAGGCCGGCGACTTCTTCCAGCGTGCCGCTGGCAAAAGCCGGCGGCTGTCCGGCCGTGCCCACGCTGACCAGTGCCGTGCGCGCCAGCCGCTGCGTACTGTCGGGGAGGACGCGGATGACGATGGCTACTTCCTGGCCGGCCAGCGGGTCGCCTACGGTCAGGTCGCTTATCTGGATGTTCATGGCTGCGCTGCGCCTCCTTGCTCCTGCCGGCAGTGCTCGCGCCAGTCCACGCTCCTGACCGTGGCAAACTGCAGGCCATCGCTCAGGGGCAGGCTGAACGGCTTGCCCAGCCCGCGCTGCCACTCAGCCGTGGCCCAAACCAAAAGGGTAAACAGCTGGCCGTCGCTCAGGTTGCCGATTTGCTCGCCGAGCTGCTTCTCGAACCACTCCTCGTACCGCTCGCTCGAGGACATCGGCCGGCCGGTCAGGAACTCGAAGGGATGATAGGCCTCGCCGTACGTGTGGCCCGCCGAGGCCAGCTTCAGGACCTGCTCCTTTACCCACTCCCGTGGCAGACCGGCGGGTTCGGGATGTTCGGGGATGAGCGTCTCCCAGGCATCCATGGGCGCAAATTGGCGGCAAACGGGAACCACTGGCCCTTCACCTTGAACCGGGCGCAGTACGTTGAAGTGCACGCGGCGCGGCCGGTCGGCCCAGGCGCAGTGGGGCGCCGTCTCGTCCTTGGTCGGCGAGGCGTCCAGAAAGTGGCGGCAGCCGGCGCAGGTTGTGGCAAAGGGATGGCCCACCGCCAGCCGGCCGT
>JAAYYY010000470.1 GCA_012515125.1 Chloroflexota bacterium | reverse complement strand
GCCGCCATGCGCAAGCTGCTGCACATCGTCTATGGCGTCCTCAAGTCCGGGCGACCCTTTGACCCCACCAGGGCTCAGATAGCCCTGCAATCCCCTTGACAATCTGTCAATCAACATGGTATCTACGAAATGGTCTTCACGCCACAAATATACCCGCCTTTGTACCCCGATTATGCCCCCGGCAAGTTGCGGTTTTGGCCCGTCGCCACTAGCATGATCGGTAGCAGGCCCATCTGGGCATGATAGACCATTTCTGCAGCAAAGGGAACGATGAAGGCAACTCTGATCTACAACCAGAACGCGCGCAGCACCGACGACCACAGCGTCGAAATCCTCCAGGATGCGCTGCACAGCGCCGGCTACGCTCCCGTCTATACGCCGACGGAGAAAGAAGAAGACCTCGACGGCGTGCTGGCCGGGGCCGAAGGCGGCCTCGTCGTCGCCGCGGGCGGCGATGGCACCCTGCGCGCCGTCGCCCGCCGCCTCCTGGGCACCAGCAGCCCGATGGCCATCCTGCCGATGGGCACCGCGAACAACATCGCCCGCAACTTCAACATCGATGGCGATCCCCTTGACCTTATCGCCGCCCTCGCCGACCCGTTCCGCTGCCCGTTCGACGTGGGCAAAGTCGAGACCCCCTGGGGCACCGACTACTTCCTCGAAGCGTTTGGCTTCGGCTTCTACGCTGACACCCTGGCGGCCTACGGCTCCAACGAGGAAAAGAGCGTCCTGCGTGCCGTCGGCGCCTTTACCCGCACCCTGCCCAACTATCAGGCCCGCACGTTCACGATGACGCTAGACGGCGAGGACGCTGGCGGCGACTACCTGCTCGTCGAGGTGCTGAACACCACCGCCTTCGGCCCCCGCCTGAAGGTCGCGCCCCGCGCCGACTCCGGCGATGGCCTCTTTGAGATTATCCGCATCCGCGCCGACGCGCGCGAGGGCTTCCTGCGTTATATGACCAGCCTCGTCGCCGAGGAGCTGGACGAGCTGCCCAGCGTGGAGACGAGCACGGCCCGCCGCCTGGAGCTGCACTGGACCAACTTCCCGGTGCACGTGGACGGCACCCTCTACCCGCCGGAGACAGACGAGCCGGGCCCGCTCGCCAGCAACCCGCGTATCGTCGCCGAGGTCCTGCCACGCGCCCTGGAGCTGTGGCTGCCGCACGACCCCGACGCAGTCCGGCAGGCGTAGGCTCGTGACCGGCGACGAACAGCGCCAGACGGCGCAGCAGGCCGAAGAACAGCGGGAACAGCTCTCGCCGGCCGAGGAGCTGCAGGTCGATCTGCTGGGTGCGGTGGTTACGGGGCAGGACGAGCCGCCTCTGGAGCTGATGAAAATCGACCTGCACTGCCACACCGAGGCGTCGGCCGATTGCATTACGCCCATCGCGCAGATACCGGCCCGCTGTGAGGCGCGCGCTATCCGTGTGCAGGCCATCACCGACCATAACGAGATCTGGGGCGCGCAGAAGCTGCAGGAGCTGGTCGCCGCCAACGGTCACCCGCTGACCATCATCGTCGGCGAAGAGGTCAGCACGACCGAGGGCGAGATCATCGGCCTCTTCCTGCACGAGAAGATACCGGCCGGCCTCTCGCCGGAAGAAACGGTCGAGCGCATTCTCGTGCAGGGCGGCCTCGTGCTATTGCCCCACGGCTTCGACCCGCTCAAGCGCT
>JAAYYY010000469.1 GCA_012515125.1 Chloroflexota bacterium | reverse complement strand
TTGACGTAGGTCTCGAGCAGTTCCAGCGTGCTCACGTCGCTGGACGCGGCCATGCCCGAGCGCTGCGGCGTGACGACGATGGCCCAGGTGACGCCTTCATAGACGGGGGTCTGCAGGGAGCTGAAAAGCAGCGCCGCGCCCCCACCGAGCACGAGCGCCAGCGCCAGCATCCAGGCATAGCGCCGAAACAGGTTCAGATAATAGCGTAGTTCCATAGCTCTGGATTACCTCGACGGCTGAATCGGCGTAATCATAGCCTCAACCGGCCCATCCGCCCACAAATGCCCCTCATACAGGTGGTGACCGGCCTGCCGCCGGCGCCAGAACCTGGGCAATACGCCGCAGCACGACCGGTCACCTGCCCATACGATAGCGCAACCCGCTGCCCATCTCTATATATCGCGGCATAACACAGGGCACAATTGTAGGGTATATACCGGATCGCGCCTGCCATTCTGGCAGGCAGCTTCCAGCCCGCACCGTCTGAACTGTGATTCGTCTGATTCCTTGATTGACTATGATTGGGCCGGGGGCGCCAACCGTTGTAGCGCGATTTTTCAAACTCGCGCGCGCCCCCGCGTGGGGGAGCGATTTGGGAAAATCGCTCTACAACAACGGTGCTCCGCGGAAATGCCCCGTATACCGCAGAAAACATAGCCAATCATCCCCATCACCAAAATCACAGTTCAAAAGATGCCCGCCCCCGCCCGCGTGATAGAATACGGGCACGTCCTGCACCACAAGGAGCACCGATGACCACACCCTACGACAACCTCCCCAAAGTCGAACTCCACCTCCACCTGGAGGGCGCGATCCCCTACCGGGCGCTGTGGCAGCTCGTCCAGAAGTACGGCGGCGACGCGGCTGTGCCCTCGCTCGATACTCTGCGCCGCCAGTTCACCTACCGCGACTTCCCCCACTTCATCAAGACGTGGATCTGGAAGAACGGCTTCCTGCGCGAGCTGGAGGATTTCACCTTCATCGCCACCGCCGTCGCCCGCGACCTCGCCCGGCAGCACGTGCGCTACGTCGAGATGTTCTACTCGCCGCCCGACTTCGCCCGCTTTGGCCTCACCCCACAGGCGCTTACTGTCGCTATACGAAGTGGGCTGCAGCGCGTGCCCGAAGTCGAAGTCGCCCTCGTCCCCGACGTCGTGCGCGACAGCGGCCCCGCCGAAGCCGCCCGCACCCTCGCCGCCGTCGCCGAGGTCCGCGACCAGGGCGTCGTCGGCATTGGCCTCGGCGGCAGCGAACACGCCTTCCCGCCGGAGCCGTTCGCACCGGTCTTCGAGCAGGCGCGCAAGCTCGGGCTGCAGACGACGGCCCACGCCGGCGAGGCTGCCGGCGCGGAGAGCATTTGGGGCGCGCTGCGCAGCCTGCAGGCCGGGCGCATCGGCCACGGCACCCGCGCCTACGAGGACCCTGCCCTGCTCGACTACCTCGCCGAGCAGCAGATCCCCCTGGAGATGTGCCCGCTCTCCAACGTGCGCACCGGCGTCGTGCCGGACCTCGCCGCGCACCCCATCCGCCGCTATTTCGACCACGGCATCCTGGTGACGGTGAACACCGACGACCCGGCCATGTTCAACAACTCCCTGGCCGAGGAGTACGCCGGGCTGGC
>JAAYYY010000468.1 GCA_012515125.1 Chloroflexota bacterium | reverse complement strand
TAACCCAGGTTCTAATGCTCCCGGCAGCCGGCGCTGCCGGGTTTTTTTTCGCAGGAACGGCAGTAATAGACGCGGTTCCGGCCGTTATCCAGTTTGTGCCACTTTGTGAACGCTGTTACAATGTAATCCGTTTGCCATCAGGTGTGGATAAGGAAAAGGAAACGGGCAAACGTCTCCTGGAGAACTCATGTCATTGAAGCTTGGCAATCAGGAAACTGTGCGCGCAACTGTGCTGCGTGCGGAAAGCGGCTGGCGGGAGTTTGCCCGCACGGTGGTCGTGCTCTTCAAGCTGCGCATCGTCGCTCTGCTGTTGCTGGCGGCGGTGGGCGGCGCTTTCCTTGGAGCCGGAGGCTGGCCCGGCCTTGGCCGTCTCCTGGTGCTGCTCGTAGCCGGTGGAGCAGCGGCATCCGGCGCGTCGGCTCTGAACCAGTACATCGAGCGCACCTCAGACGTCATCATGAGCCGCACCCGCCTGCGCCCGCTGCCCAGCGGCCAGATCAGCCGCCCGCATCTCGTGGTGGTCATCGCCCTTTTTCTGATTCTGGCGCCGTCGCTGGCGCTCTGGCCCAGCAATCCCGTGCTTTCCTTCTACCTGCTGCTGGGCGCCTTCATCTACGTCGTCGTCTATACCATCGTGCTCAAGCCGCGCACGCCGCTGAACATCGTGCTTGGCGGCGCCGCGGGCAGCGCTGCCGTGATGAGCGGCGGGGCCGCCGTGGGGGCAGCGGCCGATCCGGCCGTCATCACTCTGGCTTTACTCCTCTTTCTCTGGACCCCGTCCCACTTCTGGAGCCTGGCGATCCTGTACAAAGACGATTACGTACGGGCCGACGTGCCCATGCTGCCGGCGCGCATCTCGCTGCGCACAGCCGCCTGGTGGGTCTTCCTGCACACCGGCGGGACGGCGTTCGCAGCGCTGATGCTGGGCCTCACTCCGGCGCTCGGCCTGGCCTATCTGCTGCCCATCCTGGGCGCCTCGGTCGATATGCTCTGGCGGAACGTCCGCCTCATCCGCGAGCCCACGCCGCGCCACGCGCGCGCCCTCTTTATCGCCTCCAACGTCTATCTGACCGTCGTTTTGCTGGCGATGCTGGTCAGCTCTACCCTGCACCCGATCTGGCCTGTACTGTGAGCCTGCCCATCGTCACCCTGCTCACGCGGCCGGGCTGCCACCTCTGCGAGGAGGCGAAGGCGCTGCTGCACGAGCTTGGCGCGCGCTACCCGCACCGGCTGGAGGAACGCAACATCGACGCCGATCCGGCGCTCCGCGCCCGCTACCATCTGACTATTCCGGTCATCCGCGTGGGCGACGTCGAGCTGGAGGCGCCGATTAACCGGCGGGAGCTGGCGGCAGCCCTGCACGCAGTCTGCCAGCCGTAACGGGCAGCTAGACCTTCCGGCAGATCAGCTCGCCCCTGCCGATAGGCACCACCAGCGCGTCCACACGCCTGTCGGCGAGCGCCCGCTCAATCAGCGGCTTCACTATCTCGCCGTGGCTGATGGCATTGTCGGCGATCAGCAGTCCGCCGGGCCGCAGCCGGGGCACGACCAGCTCGTAACATTCCTCGTAAATCTCCTTCTCGGCGTCGAGGAAGCAGAAGGCAATCTCGCCCAGCGCCGGCAGGTGGTCGCGTGCGTCTCCGGCGACGAGCCGGACCACGTCGGAGACGCCGGCCTGGGCGAAGGTCTCTCCGGCAAGCGCCACCTTGTTCGGCAGCACCTCAAAGGTCGTGATGGTGGCTCCGGCCTCGCGCGCCGCCAGCGCCAGCCAGAGCGTGGAGTAGCCGGCGCTCGTGCCGATTTCAATCCAGTCGCCCGCGGGCGCACTCGCCGCCATCAGGGCCAGAAAACGGCCTGTCTCCGGCGGGACCTGGCGCATCCGCCGCGCCTTCGGGGTGCCGTCAACCCGGTCGCGCGCGTCGATGGCCTCCAGCTCCGCCATCCGCTGCCCCATCGCTTCGGGAATGGTGTGGAACATCTACAGTCTGCCCTCCATCGTTTCATAATAGCCGGTCATCTCGACGTAGCCGGTCGCCGTGACCGGCCGTCCATCCCAGCTGCCGCTAAAACTGACGGCGCCCTCCCAATAGACTGTGGAAAGGCGTAGCTCCTGGTCGGCGAGCAGAGAGCGCCCTTCCAGCTCCAGACCCAGCGCCGGAAGCCGCAGCCGCCACGCCGCCGGATAGACCGCGCCCGTCTCCGGACTCGTCCACGTATCCACGACCTCCAGCTCCCAACCAGACAGCGGAACGTGGGCCAGCGAGCCGTCGGGATAGACGAGCGTACCGCTTGACTCGGCCTGGATCGTTCCGTCGTCGCGGCGAATCTGGAAGAACATCAGCGCGCCGCCGTTGTCGAACTGCAGCGAGAACCAGTCCCAGCCGACGGCCCCCTGCTCGAGGGCGCTGGTGCTGTATTCGTGATCCTTCCAGCTCCGGCCGGTCACGTCAAAGCGCTCCGTCCCGACGCGCACCGTCCCGGCGGTCTCCTGCTGCACGAAGGAATAATAGTAGGAGGCGTTGCCCGGCGTCGGCCCTTTGGCACTCAGGCCGCTTTCGCCATGCAGGACAGGCGGCAGCGTCTGCGTCAGGGTAAGGTCGATGGCGACCTCCTCCGTCTCGGCGACGAGGCGCACCTTACCCTCGCCGGTGGCCACGGCCTGCCACTCCTCCAGCCAGACGTGGTAAGGCTCGGCCTGAGCGCCTCCCAGCCCCGCCGCGCCACGGGCAAACTGCTCGTCGAAATAAAAGGCCTCGCCGTCGATATCGCTCAGCGCGAAGTGGGCGAGGTAGACCTGTTCGGTCCGCCACGCGTTGCCGTCGCCGGCTGCGGCGCTTTCATCCGGCGGCACGAGCGCCCGGCGGAAGAAGGTCAGCTGGTAGCCAAACCGGCGCCCGCCGTCTGTCTGCAGGTTGCCGGTGTAGTACCACCATTCGGTCTGGTAATCGTCGTGCGGCCCCAGATCGCGGGGGAAGCGGATGGCGTCCGGCTCGGTAGCGCGGGCAAAGCCGGCAGCGTCGTCCTCCGACAGCAGCGGCAGCAGGGACGCCTGCGGCGCACCCCCGGCCGGCTCGTCCGCACTTCGCCACCAGAGCAGGCCGGCAATGACGGCGACCAGCAACATGACCACGAACAATGCCCGTCTCATTCGTTACTCCTGGCGGATCGCCGTGGCGATGACCATCTGGCCCAGGCGCAGCGCCGGGTAGATGCCGGCCAGCAGCGCCGCCACGACGGCGACGGCGAACGCCTGCAGGAAATTGGCCGGCGCAAGCTGCATCTGCAGGGTCCAGCCGAAGCTGCGCACGTTGATCACGTAAATCAGAATCCAGGCCAGGACGTAGCCGGTCGGCATGGCGATCAGGCCGGCGGTCGCGCCCATCAGGCCGGTTTCGAGCAGGGTGAGCTGCCAGAGCTGGCGAACGGTCATGCCGGTCGCGCGCAGCACGCCCAGCTCGCGCGTGCGCTCCAGCTGCAGGCTCATCAGGGCGCTGAGCACGCCGATGAAGGCGACAACCGTGGCGAGCAGCTGCAGCGCGGCGGTGATGGCGAAGGTGCGGTCGAAGATATCCATCGCGTTGCCGCGCACCCCCGCGTTCGACTGCACGACGACGTCCTCCCGGCCGGCGAACGCCTGCTGCAATCCGGCGACGACCGCGTCGGCCTCGACGCCACTCTCCAGGAAGATGCCGATCGAGCTGATGCCCTGATCATTCCACCACTGCTGGTAGAGGTCCAGGCTGATCATGACCATCCCCTGATCGGAGCTGTAATCGTAGAGCACGGCGAGCACCGGCAGCGTGCGCGGTCCCCGGTCGGTCAGCAGCGTGATGGGCGGCGGGGGCAGTGTCAATTCCTCGCGCAGCAGGAGCGGCTCGGAGATCATCACCCCCTCGCCGGCCAGGAAGCGCTGCCACAGCCTTGCCCGGTCGCCGTCAATCCAGGCGTAGTCTCGCCCGCCGCCGCTGACGTCGCCGCTGGTCGCCACCAGCTCGACCTCCCGGCCGAACTCCTCGGCCAGCACCGTCACCTGCCGCGCCATCACGACGCGCTCCGCGCCGGGCCAGCTTTCCGCGGCGGCGACCGCTTCAGGCGGCAGCGTACCCGCCACCCGATTGGCCGTCAGCGAAGGCGGCGAGAGATAGACGTCGGCCTGCAGCGTCTGGCCCAGCCAGGCGTTGACCGTCTCGCGGAAGGAGCCGATCATGATCGACACGCCGACAATGACGGCGACGGCAGTCATCAGCGCGGCAATAGCCACCGACGTGCGGCTCAGGCTACGCACGATGTCGCGCGTCGCCATCCGGCCGATGGCGCCCTGCAGCCGGGCAAGCACAGGTACGACCAGCCGCATGAGCACGACAGTCAGCGGGGGCGTCAGCAGGGCAAAGGCGATGAGTACGGTAAAAAGCCCGCCAAACGTCACCATCAGGCTGACGTCGCGCAGCCAGAGAAGAAAAGCGCCCAGCGCACCGAGCACGAGCCAGGCCAGAACGAGCCAGGGCACGATGCGCTGCGCCCGGCTCTCCAGCGTGGAGCGGCGCAGCGTGCTCTGCGGGCTGGTGCGCATCGCCTCCCAGGCAGGCAGGGCCGACGCCGCGATCCCGGCGACCACGCCGATGACCACCCCCTTGACCAGCGTAAAGGGCGGTACGGGCACGTCGCGGACGTTGACGACAAAGTAGAAGTCGTTGATCGTCTGGGTCACAAGCTGGACCATCGCCCGGCCGAGAAGCACGCCCAGCCCCAGCCCCAGCAGGGAGCCGATCAGGCTGAGCACGGCTGCCTCGACGAGGATGAGCCGGAAAAGCTGCCCGCCGGTTACGCCCAGGGCGCGCAGAATGCCAAAGAGGCGGCGGCGCTGGACGACGCTGAACGTCACCGTGTTGTAGATGAGGAACATCCCGACGACGAGGGCGAGCAGGCTCAGCGCCGTCAGGTTCAGCTCGAAGGCAGCCGACATCTGCTGGACGGCGTTGCTGCGCGCCCGCGCCGGCTCCAGCCGCACGCCCGCCGGCAGCAGGGCGCGCACGGCGTCCAGGTCGCTCTCGGCGTCCGCAATCAGGTCGATGTGGCTCAGCCGCCCTTCCATGGCGAGGAGCTCCTGCGCCGTGGCCACGTCGCTGAAAATGAGGTCGCGCAGGGAGCGCTGGCTGATCTCGTCGGCCGGCTGCAGCAGCCCGACCACACGCACGTCGGCCTCCTGCCCGCCGATGCTGATCGTCACAGTATCCCCCAGGGCAACGCCATAGTCGTCCGCGAGCGCCTCGGAAAGAATGACCGTGTTCGGTTGCGCCAGAAAGGGAACGAGACCATCGAGGCCATTGCTGCCGTCGCCGAAGTAGTCGCGAAAGGGCGGCTCGGCAAAGGGATCGATGCCGACGAGGCGCAGCGGCTGGTTGCCCAGGGCCTCGGCAAGTACGTAACCTTCGACAACCGGAGCGGCCGGGTCGTATCCCGCCTCGGCAACAAGCCGGCGGTAGAGGTCGGCGTCGAGGCCCGCCGGCCCGCCGACGATGCGGTGCGTGGTCTTGCCCGTAATGGCGTCGGTGCTCAGGGCGAACGCCCGGCTGGCGGAGCCGTTAGCCAGGTCGATGCTGACCATCATGGCCACGCCAACCGCCACGCCGACGACAAGCAGGATATATTGCAGGGGCCGGCGGCGCATGCGCCGAAAGGCGGTGCGCCAGAGGGGGAGATTGGAGGTGTTCGCCGCCATCGTCAGAGAATCGGCTCCGGTAGTTTCTCGCCATCCGGGCCCGGCTCCCGCCGCTGCTCGGCGACCAGCCGGCCCTCGTGGATTTCGTAGACCACGTCGGCATAGGGCACGACCTCGGCGCTGTGCGTGGCCATGATCAGGCTCTTGCCGGCGCTGCGAGTGAGCTGCAGGAGCAATTCCAGTACCTTCTCGCCGGTCTCCTCGTCCAGGTTGCCGGTCGGCTCGTCGGCCAGCAGCAGAAGGGGATCGTGGGCCAGGGCGCGGGCGATGGCCACGCGCTGCTGCTCGCCGCCGGAGAGGCGGTCGGGATAGGTGTCGCGCCGGTCCGCCAGTCCGACGCGCTCCAGCAGCATCATAGCCCCGGCCCGCACCGCCTTCACCTCACGCCCCGCCAGCTCCTGCGGCAGGGTGACGTTTTCCAGCACGGTCAGGGTCGGAATGAGGTTAAAGAACTGGAAGACGAAGCCGATGTGGTCGCGGCGAAAAAGGGTGCGCTCGCGCTCGC
>JAAYYY010000467.1 GCA_012515125.1 Chloroflexota bacterium | reverse complement strand
GCAGCCACCAGATGTGGGAGCGCTTTCTTGCCGACCATCTGGGCCTGCCCTGGGAACAGGTTCACGACCTGGCCTGCCGCCTCGAACACGCGACGGAAGAAGTGGTGACCGAGGCGCTCGCCGCCTACCTGGGCCACCCGGAAACGTGCCCTCACGGCAACCCGATTCCCACGGCAGACGGGCAGGTTAGCGCGCACGGCTGGACGCCGCTCGACGAGTTGGCGGTGGGCGAGCGAGCGACTGTGCGCGCTGTGCATCCCGAGAGTACAGTTCTGTTGGAGCACCTCGCCCGTTACGAGTTGAAGCCGGGGCAGCAGATCCGCGTCGTCGAGATCGCCCCATTCAATGGACCCTATCTACTCGCGGTAGGCGACGACACCCATCCGGTTGGGCGCGAAGTAGCCAGCCACATCTACGTAGAGCGAGAGACGTGACGATTTCCCCGGAGAACAAGGTCGATCCCACCGTATCCTGCAGCGCCCGCTCGCTGGAGCTTGGCGAGCCACTTGTCGCCACGGCCGCCGAACGGAGCTTCTGGCTGCTGCTCGAATATGATGCCCGCTGGCAGCCCCAGGCAACGAGCGACAACGACCTGCCCCCGGCCGTCCAGGAATGGCTCGACGACCAGCTTGAGGCGGCGGGCAGCAGCGGGCGGCTGCTCTTCATCCGTCGCCGCCGCGAAGGTGACGGGCCTATTAACTTCTTCGTCGCGCTTGCCCGCGAGGAAAACCCGGCCCTGTACCACTTTGTGGTGGAGACCTACGAGGATTTGCTGGCCCTCAACCCTTCCCTGCTGCTCACCGGCGAAGACGTCTATCCCGAACAGCGCAGGGAGGCGCCGCTGTTTCTCACCTGCACCCACGGCACGCGCGATCGCTGCTGCGCGCGCAACGGCATTCCGGTATTCCAGGCTCTACAGGAGCTGGTGGGCGACGCGGTCTGGCAGAGCAGTCACGTCGGCGGGCACCGTTTCGCCGCCAACGTGGTCACCTTTCCCGATGCCACCTATTACGGTCGCGTGCAGCCCGAAGATACGGCCGCGCTGGTTGCCGCATGCCGGCGCGGCGAGCTTTACCTGCCCCAATTGCGCGGCCGGGCCTGCTATCCGGAAGTGGTCCAGGCCGCGGATTATTTCCTGCGTGAGGAAACGGGCGAGACGGCGCTGCACGCCTTCCGGTTCGCGGCGTTGGAGCAGCACGATGACGCGAGCTGGACTGTGACGTTCGACGAAACGGGCGGGGCCGGGAGCCACCGGCTGCTCGTTGGCCGTGAGGTCAACGACCTGCCGCTGTACGCCTCCTGCGGGCAGCTACAGACCAAGCCGCTGTGGCGCTACCGTCTGGTCGAATACCGTCACGCGCCGGTCGGCGGGTAGCGCTTGCTGCCTAAGGGACCGCATTTTTAGGAAACTCCTATGTTGCCGGTCTGCGATTATGGTATACTGGTACCGTCTGGGGATGACAGGCTTCGACGGGGAAGGCTGGCCCCTGACTGCAAGCCGAGTATGCTTCTCATCTCGTAAATCTGGAAGCAAAAACAATAAGTGCCAACACCAATGTGGCCTACAACGCTCT
>JAAYYY010000466.1 GCA_012515125.1 Chloroflexota bacterium | reverse complement strand
TGGGGCGCCGTCCTCTACGGCTTCCTGAACCGGCTACCCTGGGCCTGGTTCTGGGGCACGGTAGCGGCAACGGCGCAGATGCTGGCGGGCTTCTTTCCGATGATCCCGCCTTCCAGCATCGGGCTGCCGGCGCCGACGATCTGGGTCTTCCTGCTGGCCAACGTGTTGTGGTTTGGCATGCTCTTTGTCGGCGGCGTAAACAGGAAGGTGATCGCCCTGACGTTCGTCGCCGGTCTGGCCTACGTGCTGACCTACATGGACGGCGTGGCGAACATCTCCAAGTTCCAGACGACGACATATAACGATTTCTGGAAAGGCATGTACGCCATGGCGCAGATGGTGCTGTGGGGTGGGGCGGCGGCCTGGGCGGTGTTCATCTTTGCGGTGCTCAAGCGCAAATCGTGGGCAGTGCCGGTGGGCATTGCCGCGGGCCTCGCTTCGATGATCGGCGGCTACCCGCTGGCGATCATCAACATCATCGAGGTGCAGCGCTTTTCGATGTTCCTGCCGGCGCCGCTGATCGCCATGGTGCTGTTTATCGCCCTCTGGTTCCCGGGGACGAAGCGGCTGATTACGAGCTGGGAAGCGTAGCCGGTCATGAAGGTCAATGCCCGCCTCTTTCCGCTCATCGTCGTCGCCACCTTCGTGGCCTTCCTGGTTCTGGCCGTGCTCCTAGGCCTGCGGCCGGAACCTGGCGGCGGACACAGGGGCGGGCAGACGGCCACACAGGTAACGCTGCTGCTGGCGCTCTTCCTGGGGGGCGTGCTGTGACCGCGCGATCGGACGCCATGGTGCGCAGGAAGCCGGCGTCGCTGATGACGATCCGCCACCGGCTGCAGGCTGCCGTGGTTTTCGCCATGTTTCTCATTGGCCTGAGGCACGTTCTCCCGGGAGAGACTTCCCGTGGGGGCGCGCTGGACTTCTTCTGTCCTTTTGGCGGCGTGGAGACGCTACTTCCCCTCTTGCTGCGGGGTGATACGCTGAGAACCACGGGCCTGCTCAGCCTGGCGATACTCGTGGCGGTCGTTGGCCTCTCGCTGCTGGCCGGCCGGGCCTTTTGTGGCTGGCTCTGCCCGCTGGGTGCGGTCCAGGATGGCCTGGCCGGGGCGGCGCGACGACTCAGCGGCGAAAAGAGACATATCCGTGGCAAGAAAAGCCCGGCGCGCTTTCCCACGCGCCTGCCGGCAGCGCTGGACAGGCCGCTGCGCTATGCCAAATACGTGATTCTGGCCCTGATCGTCCTGGCGAGCATCACGGCTGTCTATCCGCCCCTGCACCGTTTCTGCCCCGTCCACGCGCTATTTGGCCTGCGCCTGACGCCGCTGTTGTGGGGCGTGCTGCTGACCTTCGTCGCCACCTCGCTGCTCGTCGAGCGCTTCTCCTGTAAATACCTCTGTCCGCTGGGAGCGCTGCTGGCGATTACCAACCGGTTCGCGCCCCTGCGCCTGGTCGTGGACCCGGCGCGCTGCAATCAATGCGGCCGCTGTAACCACGAATGCCCGATGGACGTCGTCGACGCCTATCCGCAGAGCGCCGGCGCGGACTGTATTCGCTGTCTGGAATGTCTGGAAACCTGCGCGCGGAAGGAGACGGTCACGCTGGAGCTGGGATATTCCCGGGGAAACGGCGGGGGCAGCTGAGCGATGCGCGCCCCGATTTGCCTTTTGTCAAAGCCAGAGGACGCGCCCTATGTTACGGTGACATAAACGCGGTTTTCAAGACGATAGCCCGCTTCTATGGGAGTCTCTTTGATGCACATGCTGGGTAAACGCCTTGACTATCTTTTTCGTTCCACGCGGGGATTGACGCTGGTCGCCATCGCCGTCGTGTCGATCATCACGGCCCTCTTTGGCATGTTGTCCGGGCCTATG
>JAAYYY010000465.1 GCA_012515125.1 Chloroflexota bacterium | reverse complement strand
CGACGGAGTTCGTCGCCGACGACGAAGGCTTCTTCACGGCCCGGATCGTACCGGGGCACAGCCTGGAAGCCGACCGGCTCTGGCACCAGATTGAGCTGGAGCTGCTGGAACCGCTGCGGGAGGGACACCCGCCCGTTCACGCTACCGGGCAGGTGCTCGCGCCCCCGCCGTCGGCGCAGTTTGGCGTGATCAGCGACATTGACGATACGGTTGTTTACTCTCACGCGACCGATTTACTGCGTATGGCGCGCATCGTTTTTCTGGGCAATGCCCGCACCCGGCTGCCCTTTCCGGGCGTGGCCTCCTTCTACCAGGCGCTGCAGGGAGGCGCGCCGGGCAGCGCCCAGAACCCGCTCTTTTTCGTCTCCAGCAGCCCCTGGAACCTGTACGACCTGCTGGTCGAGTTCTTCCGCCTACAGGAAATCCCCATTGGGCCGCTCTTCCTGCGCGATTGGGGCGTCTCGGCGGCGGAGCTGCTGCCGACGGCGCACAGCGGCTACAAGCTGGGCGTCATCCGGCACATCCTGGAGCTGTACCCCCGGCTGCCGTTTATCCTGATTGGCGACAGCGGACAGGAAGACCCGGAAATCTACCGGATTGTCGTGGACGAGTACCCGGGTCGCATCCTGGCGATCTATATCCGCGACGTCAGCCCGGACGAGCGGGATGAGGAGGTTCGGCGGCTGGCGGTGGAGGTCGCCGGCGCGCGGAGCAGCATGGTCCTGGCGGCAGACACGATGGCGATGGCCCAGCACGCCGCCGCGCAGGGCTGGATCGATCCCTGCCTGCTGCCGCTGATTGGGGAGGCCGTGGACCGGGACCAGGAAGCGCCGACGGCCGGCGAGGCGCTGCTGGAAGAGCCGGCGTGAGCTTATCGGCAAATATCCCGGCGCGGAGTGAGGCCCAGAGCCAGGGAGCGGGCGATGCTGCTTGAGCTGACCGGCCGCGGCCTCTACTGCCCGGCCGGCGACTTCTATATCGACCCGTGGCAGCCGGTGCGGCGCGCCATCGTCACCCATGCCCACGGCGACCACGCGCGCCGGGGGAGCGAGCGCTACTTGGCAGCGGCTCAAGGCGCCGGGGTGATACGCCACCGGCTCGGAGCCGACACTCATCTGGAGACGATTCCCTACGGGGAGAGCAGGCTGATCAATGGGGTGCGCGTCTCCCTGCATCCGGCCGGCCACATTCTCGGCTCGGCCCAGGTGCGCGTCGAGCAGGACGGCGAGGTCTGGGTCGTTTCCGGCGACTACAAGCGGGAGCCAGACCCGACCTGCACGCCGTTCGAGGTCGTGCCCTGCCACACGTTCATCACTGAGGCGACCTTTGGCCTGCCTATCTACCGCTGGCCCCCGCAGGAAGAGGTCTTCGCGGAGGTCAACGCGTGGTGGCGGCAGAACCAGACAGAGGGCCGGGCCAGCGTCCTGTTTGCCTACGCCCTGGGCAAAGCACAGCGCCTGCTCATGGGTATCGACGCGACAATCGGTCCGATCTACGTCCACGGCGCCGTGCATAACCTCAACGAGATCTACCGGGCCAGCGGCGTCCGGCTGCCCGATGCGCGCTACGTCGGGGAGGCTTCGCCGAAGGAGGATTGGAGCCGGGCGCTGATCGTCGCGCCGCCTTCCGCGCAAAGCTCGCCGTGGCTGCGCCGCTTCGGCCGGTCCTCTACGGCGTTTGCCTCGGGCTGGATGCGCGTCCGGGGCCAACGCCGGCGCCGCTCGGTAGACCGGGGTTTCGTGCTCAGCGACCACGTCGATTGGCCGGGCATTATCGACACCGTCAGCGCGACCGGGGCGCAGCGCGTGCTCGCCACCCACGGCTACACGCCGCCGCTGGTGCGCTGGCTCGCCGAGCAGGGGCTGGAAGCTTACGCCCTGGAGACGCCTTACCAGGGCGAGGCGGACGAGCAGGGGGAATAAAAAAGGGGCGCTGCCAGTCTGGCAGAACCCCTTGCAATGGTCGCGGGCGAGGGCGCTAGCGGGTGGGCGCCCCGGCGCTCTCCACGAAGGCCTGCACAAGCTCCACGCTGCGCTGAGCCGCGTCGGGCGCGTCGTCAACCGACTCGACGTAGCTGATGCTGTTCGACTGCAGCCCATAGCTCGCCGTCAGGTAGTAGACGAAGAAGTCACAGCAGGGCACTTCAGGCGTCGCCGGCAGCGTCAGCTCAAAGAAGCCGCTCTTCTCCAGCTCGGCCAGCAGCTCTTCGACGGCGACCGGATCGACGGGGACCATCTCGACAGGCTGATCGGGGCCGGCCGGCCCTCTGAGGATTTCCATCGTGCCCTGCGAGTAAATCCGGTAGGTCACGTCCTCGCCGGTAATGCCCCCGGTGCGCTGGAAGATGATGGCGGCAAGGCCCGGCTCGTCACGACCGGAGCCGCCCGTCTGCGAAGCGCCGCCAATACGGACCCGGTTGCCCGTGCGGTCGGTGTGCGCCTCGTACGTCTGGCCGTTGGCTTCCAGCACGATGCGCCAGCCCGGCGTGATGACCTGCAGGCAGTTTTCCGCCGGGCCGCCCATGCCGAGGCAGGAGTCGCGCCACTGCTCCTCGGTCGCGCTCAGCACCTCGACCTCGTCCACGCCGATGCCCAGCTCGGCAGCAAGCTGCTCGCGCGCGCGGTCAGCCGCCGAGGAGGTCGGCCGCTCCTCGTCCGGCACGTCCGGCTGCATCGGCATATCGAAGCGCACGACTTCGCCTGTTTCATCGGTGCGGGCCGCGTAGTTGGCCTCTTCGCCGGCCACGTGCAGAACGACAAGCCAGCCTGGTGTGATCACCTGCAGGCACGCCTCCGCCGGGCCGCCCAGACCGAGGCAGGAGTCTGTCCATTCTTCCTGCGTGAATCTCACGACTTCGACGGCCTCCAGGTCAACGCCCAGCTCGGCCGCCAGCGCCTCACGCGCGCGCACGGCGGCAGCCGGCAGCTCCGTCGTCGGGTCAGTTGCTTCCTGGAAGCGAACCACGTCGCCGGTCTCGTCAGTACGCGCCTCGACCACCGTATCGGAATCGGGGAGCTGCAGAAGCACCAGCCAGCCGGGCGTAATCACCTGCAGGCACGACTCGGCCGGGCCGCCGAGGCCGAGGCAGGAGTCGGTCCACTCCATCGGCTCGCTGGAAACGATCTCGATCTCGTCGACCGGGACGTTTTCGCGCTCGGCGAGCGCCTCACGAGCCGCTTCGCTGGCGGCAGCCGCTTCGTCGTCGGCCTCCGGCGTCTCGACTGCCGGCGTTGGTTCGGCCGTCTCCGTGGGCTCGACGGTCGGGGTGGGCTCGGCGTCAGGCGACTCTCCCGGCTCAGGCTCCACCGGCCCGCAGGCCGCGAGCACCAGAATCAGAATAAGCGCTGTTATCGCACGTCGCATGGCGGTTGTCTCCTTGTTTCTTTACGGTCGGCATTTCTCTTTCAGATGGTCAGATTACCGGACTTCTAACGTAATAACGCCGGTCCGTTCCCAAAAGTTCCCGGCGGGTAGCTCAGGCCGGACAAGCAGCCGGCCGGCTAACGCCATTCTCATAGACAACTACGCGGATCATGGTACGCTAACAGGCATAAGAAGGAGGTAAATTGCGCCGATTTGCTGCTCTCTACAGCGCGCTGGATGCGACGACCAGCACCAACGAAAAGATCGCGGCGATGGTCCGCTACTTCGAGCAGGCGCCGCCGGCCGACGCCGCCTGGGCCGTCTATTTCCTGAGCGGGCGGCGGCCCAAACGGCTGATCCCGGCGCAGCTCCTGCGGCTGTGGGCGGCCGAGCTGGTGGGCATCCCTGTCTGGCTCCTGGAGGAGTCCTATGGCGCGGTCGGCGATGCGGCCGAAACAGCGGTGCTGCTCCTGCCGCCCGCCACTACGGCGAGCGAGCGCAGCCTGCGCGCCTGGGTGGAGGAGCGCATCCTGCCGCTGCGCCAGCTCGACGCCGACGGGCAGCGCGACGCCGTGCTGCAGGCCTGGGAGGAGCTGGACGACGCCGAGCGGTTTGTCTTCAACAAGCTGATCACGGGCGCATTCCGCGTCGGCGTATCGCAGCGACTATTGACGCGCGCCCTCGCCGACTACAGTGGGGTCGATGCGTCGGTCATCGCCCACCGGCTGATGGGTAGCTGGCAGCCCGAGCCCGCGTTCTTTGAAGCGCTCGCCGGCGCGGACACCGGCGATGCCGACCGCAGCCGGCCCTATCCTTTCTTTCTGGCCTATCCTCTGGAAGCGGAGCCGGAGACGCTGGGCGACATCGCCGAGTGGCAGGTCGAGTGGAAGTGGGACGGCATCCGCGCCCAGCTCATCCGGCGCGACGGCGAGAGCTACCTCTGGTCGCGGGGGGAGGAGCTGGTCACACCGCGCTATCCTGAGATTGCCGACGCCGCCGAGGCGCTGCCCGACGGCACTGTGCTGGACGGCGAGCTGCTGGCCTGGCGTGACGGTCAGGTGCTCCCGTTTGCCCAGCTCCAGCGCCGCATCGGGCGCAAGACGCTGGGCAAGAAGCTGCTGGCGGAGGTGCCGACGGTCCTGCTGGTCTACGATTTGCTGGAGTGGCAGGGCGAGGATATCCGCGATTGGCCGCTTACGCGGCGGCGGGCGCAGCTCGAGGCGCTGCTGGCCGAGCTGGACGAGCCGCGACTGCCGCTGAGCGAGACGGTCGAGGCCGGCTCGTGGCCGGAGCAGGCCGAACGGCGAAACGAGAGCCGCGACCGCCTCGTCGAAGGCTTCATGCTCAAGCGGCGGAACTCCCCTTATCGTGTCGGGCGGCGGCGCGGGGATTGGTGGAAGTGGAAGATCGAGCCGTATACGATTGACGCCGTCCTCATTTACGCGCAGAAGGGGTCGGGGCGGCGGGCCAACCTCTACACCGATTACACCTTCGCTGTGTGGGACGGCGACGAGCTGGTGCCCTTTGCCAAAGCGTACTCGGGGCTGACCGACGCGGAGATCCGCGAGGTGGATCGCTTCGTGCGCGACAACACGCGGGAGCGCTTTGGCCCGGTGCGCAGCGTCCGGCCGGAACTCGTCTTTGAGCTGGCCTTTGAGAATATCCAGCGCTCCAACCGCCACAAGTCGGGGATTGCCGTGCGTTTCCCGCGCATTGTGCGCTGGCGGCATGACAAGCACATCACCGACGCCGACCACCTGGAAACGATCCGGGCGATGCTGCCGGAGCCGGCGGAGAGCGCATGAGCGCAGCCATACAGCGGATCGAGGCGTGGTTCGCCGGGCAGGGCTGGGAGCCGTTCGCCTTCCAGTACGAGGTCTGGCAGAGCTATTTGAATGGAGAAAGCGGCCTCATCCACGCGCCCACCGGCACGGGCAAGACGTACGCTGCCTGGCTGGGGCCGCTGCTGGAGTGGATGGCGTCTGGCGAAGGGCAGACAGAAGCGGGGCTGCGCGTCCTCTGGCTGACGCCGATGCGCGCGCTGGCGGCGGACACCGTCGCCGCGCTGAGCCGCCCCCTGGCAGACATGGGCATTCCCTGGGCGGTCGAGAAGCGCACCGGGGATACCAGCAGCCACCGCAGGCAGAAGCAGCTCAAAAAGCCGCCTACAGCCCTGGTGACCACACCCGAAAGCCTGTCGATCCTGCTGTCGCAGGACGACGCCCGCCGCCTGTTCAGCACGTTGAAGCTGGTCGTGGTGGACGAGTGGCACGAGCTGCTGGGCAATAAGCGGGGGGTGCAGGCCGAGCTGGGGCTGGCCCGGCTGCGAAGCTGGCAGCCCGACCTGCGCATCTGGGGGCTGTCGGCCACGCTGGGCAATCTCGACGAGGCGCTGGCGGCGCTGCTGGGCATGGACGGCGCGGGCGGCGTCCGGCCGGGCCGTCTGGTGCGCGGCGTCGTACCCAAAGAGGTAATCGTCGATTCGCTCATCCCCGAGCAGATCGAGCGCTTCCCCTGGGCCGGGCACATGGGGTTGAAGATGCTGCCGCAGGTGCTGGAGGCGGTCGAAGAGGCGCGCTCGACGCTCATCTTCACCAACACGCGCAACCAGACCGAGAGCTGGTTCCAGGCGATCCTGGACGCCCGGCCGGAATGGGCGGGGGAGATCGCCCTGCACCACGGCTCGCTGGCGGCGGCAACGCGCGAGTTCGTCGAGAATGGCCTGCGTGAGGGCAGCCTGCGCTGCGTCGTCGCCACCTCCAGCCTGGACCTGGGCGTCGATTTTT
>JAAYYY010000464.1 GCA_012515125.1 Chloroflexota bacterium | reverse complement strand
GCCTCTTCGCCCGCAGGCTCGACCTCTTCCGGCAGCAGGGCGGTCGTTTCGCCGGCAGCCGGGACGTTGTCCGCGCGGTAGGGATCGACGTACTGGTTGCCGCAGAAGGGGCAGAGGTTCCACTGCAGCTCCAGCAGCGCGTTGCAGTCGAGGCAGCGTTTGCGCAGGCGCGTATGGCAGTAGGGACAGAGTATCCAGCCGAGCTCGACAACCCGCGAGCAGCCTGGACAGGCGGGACGTTCCTCAATCTCCTGCAGCAGCGCTTCCTCTTCCAGGGCGCGCTCGTACGCCTCCGCCAGCGTCTCCGGCGGGCGCAGGATGAGGTAGATGAGCAGGCCGGCCCCCGGCAGGAGCGCCACGACCAGCGCCGCGAGAATCTGGGCAAAGGGATCGCGCGAGCGCAGGCGCATATCGCGGAAAGTCCAGATGACCAGACTCAGCCAGAGAGCCGCCAGCAGGGCGCCGACGATGGCTGCGGCGATAGCCAGATAGGAGGCAATCGTCTCCAACGAGGGTAGCGTCATAGGGCCGGATTATAACAAGGCGCCCGGTGAGGGCAACCGGGGCCGGCTACATCCCATGCCCGCCGCCGACGAAGACGCGCTGCCCGGTGAGCCAGCGCGCCTGCTCGGAGGCAAAGAGCAGCACGGCGTCCGCCACGTCTTCGGGCGTGCCCAGCCGCCCGGCGGGGATGGAAGGCAGAATAGCTTTCTCCAATTCCGGTGTGATCCAGCCGGTCTGGATCGGGCCGAGGGCCAGGGCGTTGACCGTGATGCCGAACTGCGCCAGCTCGGCGGCGGCGCTGCGCGTGTAGCCTTCCAGGGCCAGCTTGCTCGCGCCGCAGGAGACCTCCGAGGGGAAGCTGTAGGCTCCGGCGGTGCTGATATTGATGATGCGCCCCCAGCCGGCGCCGCGCGCGACGTGGCGGCGGGCAAACTCGGCCATGCTCTGGGCGACCGCGCGGGTATTCACGGCAAAGATACGGTCCAGCGCCGCCAGGTCGAGCGACTGCGGGCGGGACGTCCACTTTTCCACGTGGTCGCTGGCGAGCGGCGCCGCCGGCGGCACGAACGTGTCGGCCTCCCAGTAAGCGGCGTTGTTGACCAGCACCTCCACCGGCCCCAGCGCCCCTTCCGCCGCGTCAAAAAGGGCAGGCACGGTGCGCGTGTCGGCCAGGTCGCCCTCCAGCGCCGCCGCGCGCACGCCGGCTGAACGCAGCTCGGCCAGCAGCGGCTCGACATCTTTGGTCTGCTGCGCCGCGTAGAACGCCTCGCCGGGCGCCGCCTCGCCCTGCGGCGAGCCTGCAGGGGGCGCCTGCCGAAAATAGTGCACGAAGACGTGGGCGCCCTGCCCGGCGAAGGCCCGCGCGACGGCGGCGCCGATGCCGTGGGGGTTATTGGCGCCGGTGACCAGGACCACTCTGCCGCGCAGGCCGGGCTCAATCATCGGCGACGCAGCGCTCGAAGGTCAGGGTGTAGAGACTGAGGCCGGGATCGCGGACGATGAGGGCCAGCTCGCGCCGCCCGTGCGTTCGGTGGCGTGTCAGGGCGTAGAGGCGCGGCTCGTCCACGTGCAGCCAGGCGCAGCCTGCGTCGTCGAAGGTCACGTCAGGGCCTGCGGTATCGGGCCGGAGCGGGCGACCGTCCTCCAACAGCTCCACTCGCAGCGGCGCATCGCCCCACAGACCCAGCAGCAGGGCCACGTTGTCGCCGCTGGGACTGAGCACGGCGTTGGCGCCGGCCCCTTCGTAGGGCACGACGATCTGGCCGTCGTGCCCGCCATGCGTCAGCATCTCCGGGCCAGATTGCCAGAAGCCTTCCAGATAGAACTGGCCCGGCTCCCGTTCCTCCGGCAGTCGGTAAAGAATGCTTCCTTCGCGCGCGTAGCCCTCCGGGTTGCCCAGCGCCGAGCCAAAGAGACCGCCGCCCTGGTAACCGCCATACAGCTCAGGCGTTGCCGGATAGCAGGCCGCGCCGGGCTCGTCCACAGGATGCAGCGGCTCCAGCAGGGGCGGCAGCCGCAGCGCCGGATTCTGGGCCCGCAGCAGCTCCTGGATGGCAGCCTCGATTCCCGGGTAATAGCCTTCTCCCTGGCGGCGCAGCCGGATGTAGCCGTCGGCGTCGATCAGGTAACGCGTGGGCCAGGCTTTGTTGGCAAAGCGCTGCCAGGTCTCTTCGTCGTTGTCCAGCAGGACGGGATAGGGCAGCTCAAAACGGGCGATGGCGCTGTTCACCGCGCCCTGGGCCACGCCGAAACGGAACTCTGGCGTGTGCACACCGACAATGACCAGACCATGCCGGTGATAGCGCTCGTGCCAGGCGCGCAGATAGGGGAGCGAGCGCACGCAGTTGATGCAACTATAGTCCCAGAAGTCCACGAGAACGGGCCGGCCTCGCAGGCTCTCACGGGTCAGGGGGTGAGTTGTATTCAGCCAGGCGCCGCGCCCGAAATGGGGCATGCGCACCAGCGGTCGTTCGAGCAGTGAAGCCATACCCTATTTCTAGCGCAGATGGGCGGGGATTTCAACGCCCGGCAGACGGGCAGAGCCTCTTCTTGTCCGGGTGCCCGCTGTGGACTACGATCCGGCGCTATGAACACTCCGGATCTACGCGACGCGCAAACACGCGACCGCTTTCTGGGCAGCCTTCTCGGCCTCGCCGCCGGCGACGCCCTGGGCACGACGCTGGAGTTCAAACGGCCGGGCAGCTTTATGCCGCTCGACGACATGGCCGGCGGCGGTCCCTTTGGGCTGCGGCCGGGGCAGTGGACCGACGACACGTCGATGGCCCTCTGCCTGGCGACGAGCCTGCTGGAAAATGAGGGCTTCGACCCGGCCGACCAGATGGATCGCTATTACCGCTGGTACCGTGAAGGCTACCTGAGCAGCACCGGGCGCTGCTTCGACATCGGCAATACGGTGCGCGGCGCCCTGCAGCGCTACGAGCAGAGCGGAGAGCCGTACAGTGGCGCCACCGACCGCTTCAGCGCGGGCAACGGCTCGATCATGCGGCTGGCGCCCGTGGTGCTCTACTTCGCGGGCGATCCAGAGCTGGCGATCCGTCGCGCCGCCGACAGCTCGCGGACGACCCACGGGGCGGCGGCTGCCGTCGATGGCTGCCGCTACCTTGCGGCGCTGCTGTTGGGCGCGCTGGCCGGCGAGCCCCGCGAGCGGCTGCTGCAGCCGCACTATACGCCCGTCCCCGGACTGTGGGAACGCGAGCCCCTGGTCCCGGAGATCGACGAGGTTGCCGGGGGTAGCTTTGGGCAGAAGGAGCCGCCGCTCATTCGCGGCACCGGCTACGTCGTGGAATCGCTGGAGGCTGCCCTATGGGCGTTCGCCCGCAGCCACAGCTTCCGCGAGGGCTGCCTGCTGGCCGCGAACCTGGGCGACGACGCCGATACGACGGCGGCCGTCTACGGGCAGCTTGCCGGGGCCTACTATGGCGCTTCCGCTATCCCCGCCGCCTGGCTCGAAAAGCTGGCGCTGCGGGAAAAGATAGAAGCGCTCGCGGAAGGGCTATGGCGGGCCGCCGGTGGCCAGTGATCAGTTGGTAATTGTCAGTAGTCAGCAGGCTCCCCAGACTGATCACCGGCCCCTGCCCACTGTCTACTGCCGGCTGGCTACTGCCCACCACCCCAGAAGGCAATATCGCCGTCGGTCACACGCCGGGCGCCGTCTCCGTTAACCGGGACGACGTAGATGCCCTCCCCCGCTGAGCCGTCGCCGGCGACCGGCAGCACGAGCGCCGTACCGTCGGGCGACCATACCCGGTGGCTGAGCGCATACTGGTCGAAAAAGGGCAGGAACTGGGTCAGGTAGATTGGGGTCGGGCGGAAGGTCAACAGCTGAGTCGAACGGCCGCTGGCGACGTCGGCGACCCAGAGCGTTAGCTGCAGGCCGTTGCGCTGGGCAGCGCCCTTACTACGCCGGGCCAGGGGACCACGCCAGCCGGCTACCTGCATGCCGTCCTCTTCGCCGGCCAGCGTGAGGTAGGCAATCTGGCTGCCCTCCGGCGACCAGAAGAAGGCCAGAACCGAGTGCGGGGAAAGGACATCGACCTCGCCGCTCTCGGCGTCGAGCACCCGCAGCGGGCCCTGGAATCCGAGCACGGGGCGCTCGTCGGTCCCGACCGGGCTGATGAAGGCGAGCTGGGCGCTCTCCGGGTTGGGACTCCAGCCCATCGCCACGGCGCCACGGTGGGGAAGCCGCTCGCCGCCATCCCCTTCTTCTGGACGCACGACGAGCCAGCGCACGCCGCCGTCAACCTCCGCCCAGGCCAGGTAACGCCCGTTGGCCGAAATACCCGGCGCCTGGAAAAAGCCCGGTCGCGCCAGATCTTCGCCCGCTTCGCCATCCTCGGCGCCCACGAAAGCCAGCCGGGCGTCGGACGCGGCCGCGCCTGTATGCATCAGCAGCTCGTCGCCGCTAGGCCGCCAATGCCAGTAAAAGGGCGCTCCAGTTGCCAGCAGGCGCGCCTCTTCCGACCCATCGGCCTGCGCCAGGTAGAGCGCAATCCCCTCTTCGTGGTTGGTGATGAAGCTTACGACGTCGCCGGCCGGCGACCAGTAGAGATAGATCGGCACATTGGTCCGGTTGACGAACAACGGCGTGACCTCAGCCTCTATCGCATCCTCCACGGCAAAGACGCCCGGCCCGTCGTCCACCTGGCCTACCGCGGCAAGCCGCGTGCCGTCGGGCGACCAGGCCGGGAAGAGGAAGAGGGCGCCATCCCCGGTTAACAGCCGTTCGTCGCTGCCATCGGGCGCAACCGTGCCCAGCCGTCCCAGCGGATCGACGAAGGCGATCCGGCCCGCGCCGCCGGCCGAAGCCTCGACGGCAGCCGCCTCAGCCGGGGCGCTCGTCGCCCGCGCTGTCGCGGTCGCCGTTGCCGGTGCCGGCGATTCTTCCGGTTCATCCGCTTCTTGCCCCACCCGCTCGCCCCCAGGCGCCAGACGGTTGAGGAGCAGAACGCTGCCCGTCGCCACACACGCCACGATCAGGATCACGAGACAGCCGGCAATCAGCCAGCGGCGCCGCGGCTGCGGCCTGACGTCAGATTGTTCTTCCATGGTATCCTCTCACACACCCCACATCGTACAACGGAGTGGGCCGCCTGTCATTGCCACCGTCGTAATTCTCATGATAGGCGCGCTATGTTAGAATGGCCCGTATTGTGTCATCGCCGAAATCGATGACCAGGGAGAGACGCAGCCGGTGGAACAGATAGATAACCCTGAAAGTCAGCCAGCGCCCGCAGGCGGCGCCGATTGGGTCGGCCGCGTGCTCGCCGCCGCCCTCCTGCTCTGGATTGCCCTGGTCACGCTTGGCGTACCGGCCGTCACCTGGTCGGCGGAACAGCTCTTGATGAGCGGCGGGCTGGAGCCGGCGGGCTGGTTGTGGAGTGCGGTGGTCATGGTGCAGGCGCTGCTCGTCCTGGCGCCCGCCGCCTTGCTGGCCTGGTTCTGGAGCCGGCCTCGTTTCAAGGCCATCTTCACGCTCTGGGCGCTGGCGGCCCTCTTCCAGCTATTCGGCGCTGCCGTCCAGCTTCCCGGCCCGGCCGAGTTGCCGGTCGTCTGGCTGCTGCAGCTCGGGCTGGCCCTCCTGTTTGCTCTGCTGATCGGCCTGCTGGCCCGGCGCTGGCCTCCTGCCTCGACCGCCGTGGAGCCGGCTCCGGCCGGATGGCTCGCCCTGGCTGCGGGGCTGTCAATCGCCATTCCCTGGGCGGCGGGCGGCGCGGCCGGCTCGCCGCTGGAAACGGCCGTGAACGTCGTGCTGGCGCTGGCTTTTGGCCTGGCGGCAGCGCTGCTGCTACAAAACTACCTGTTTCGCCCGCTCTATGCCGGGAGGTCGGCGCCGCTCTCGCCCGGCTTGCTGCTCGGCGCGGCGTTTGTCGCGGCCGGCGCGCTGCTTCCGCTCGGCAGCGGCTTCGCCTACCGGGGAATGGCCGTGCCAATGGCCCTGCTGCTCGCCGCTGCGGCCCTACCCGCCGTGGCGCTGGGCCGGGCGCGGCGGAACCTGCTGCCGCTCACGCTGCTTCTGGGGGCCGCAGCCGGCGCTCCACTGCTCTTCCTCGATCCACGGGAGCTGGCGCTGGCGGGCGCGTTCGCCCTGCTGGAGCTTCTGGTCTGGGTCGGCGAGGCGCTCATCCTGTCGGTACTGATCGCCGCTATTGCCGGTATCGTCCTGCTTGCCGCGCGCTGGCTGTGGCAGCAGCGGCCCGACCGGCCGGCTGCGGCTCGCCCTCTGGCCGTGCTGCTTGCGCTGCTGGCGGCCGGCGCGTTCGCCTTCTTCTACCTGCGCGAGGGCAACCCCGGCTTCTATGGCGAGCGCCTTTTTGTCGTGCTGCGCGATCAGGCCGATCTCGGCGGCGTGCCCGATGGGGACAGCGCCACGCGGCGCCGTTACGTCTATGAGACGCTCGTCGCCCACGCCGAACAGAGCCAGGCCGATCTACGGGCGGCTCTTGACGAGATCGGCGCGGCCTACACACCGTACTACCTCGTCAACGGTCTGGAGGTCGAGGGTGGGCCGCCGCTGCGCCTCTGGCTGGAGCGCCGGCCGGAGGTTGACCGCGTGCTCGACAATCCCACGCTGCGGCCGGTCGATCTGCAGCCGTCGATGGGCCAGACGCAGCAGCCTCCGGCGACGCTGCTGCCCAACCTGGCGGCGATCCGGGCAGACGAGGTGTGGGCAGAGCTTGGCGTGCGCGGCGCAGGCATCGTCGTCGGCCAATCCGACTCCGGCGTGCAGTGGGACCACCCCGAGCTGGCCGACAGCTACCGGGGCGCATCAGGAGAGCACAGTGGGAACTGGCTCGACCCATGGTTCGGGGAGCGGGCCCCATACGACGTATCCGGCCACGGCACGCACACGCTGGGGACCGTCCTGGGCAACAACACCGGCGTCGCGCCCGACGCGACCTGGTTCGCCTGCGCCAACCTGGTGCGCAATCTGGGCAATCCCGCGCTCTACCTGAGCTGCATGCAGTTCATGCTGGCCCCTTACCCGGATGGGGGCGACCCTTTCGCCGACGGCGACCCGGCGCGGGGGGCCGACGTATTGAACAATTCCTGGGGCTGCCCGGAGGAAGAAGGGTGCGACCCAACCGTGCTCCGCCCGGCGGTGCTTGCGCTGCGCCAGGCCGGCATCTTCTTTGCCGTTTCCGCGGGTAATGAGGGTCCGACCTGCGGCAGCGTCGCCTCGCCCCCGGCCATCTACGACGAAGCCTTCTCGGTCGGCGCGATCGAGCCCGGCGGCGGGCTGGCTCTATTCAGCAGCCGCGGTCCGGTCACGGTGGACGGCAGCCGGCGGCTCAAACCGGACGTCGTCGCGCCCGGCGTGGACGTTCTTTCGGCCTACCCGGGGAATAGCTACAGCACCCTGCAGGGCACTTCGATGGCTGGCCCGCACGTGGCCGGCGTCGTCGCGCTGATGTGGTCGGCGAACCCGGCGCTGCGCGGCAACGTCGCCGCGACCGAACAGATCCTCATCGACACGGCGCAGCCGCTACCGGAGATAACGCCTGCCTGCGGGGGCGACGCCGGGGCCAACAACGACGTGGGGCATGGGCTGGTCGATGCCTATGCCGCCGTGCAGGCGGCGCTCGACTGGCAGCCGTAGCCGCTGCCGGCTCAGCGATTGGCGGCCCGCCAGTCCCGCAGCTCTTCCGCGTGCTCTTCCTCGGATAGCCAGTATTCCATGCGAATGAAG
>JAAYYY010000054.1 GCA_012515125.1 Chloroflexota bacterium | reverse complement strand
GAGCGGGCGGTGAACCTCGTCGCGCCGGGGAAGGAGTGGCTGGCAGTGGAGGCGCGGGTGAGGGAACTCTGATCTTAGGAGCGCGGGCTTCCTGGAGATTGCCGAATAGATGGGCATTTCGTAGGGGGCTGGCAGGCCGGAAGAAGCTCGCAATTTGCACCACCATCGCCGTCCCGGCCTGCCAGCCTCGCGTCGCGACAGACGGGCGGGGCAGGCCGGGGTGACGGCGGTTCGTTTCAAGCACGATGGTTGCCGGCCTGCCCCGCCCCTACCGGGAAATGCCCAACAAATAGTCAATGGCCAACCTGCCCGCGGGCGGGCAGGGATGCTGCCTGCCAGAATGGCAGGCGCGATCCGCACTATAGCGCCCGGACCATGATCAGATCGCGCTGGATTTCGTCGCCGAAGTGGAAGGCGATGTCGCCGACCTCGACGAAGCCCCACTTGCGGTAGAAGGCGATGGCCCGCGGGTTGCGCTCCCAGACGCCGAGCCAGAGGGTGGCGTAGCCGCGCCGCCGCGCCTCGTCCACGCTGGCCTGCATGAGGGCTGTGCCCAATCCCCGGCCGATCCGTTTCTCCAGCAGGTATATCTTGGACAGCTCGACCGGCCGGGGGCCGGTTACGCCGCGGGGCGGCGGGCCGTCGCGAAGCTGGGCCAGCCCCGCCGCCTCGCCCTCTACCTCGAGCAGTAGATAGCAGCCGGGCTGCTCGGCCAGATCGGCGGCGACGCGCGCTTCGGCGAATGTCTCCGCGGCGAACGCAGCCAGCCGCTCAAGAGGGAGGTCGGCGGCGTAGGCGGTGGTGAAGGCTTCCGCGCCGATCTGCGCGAGGGTCGCGGCGTCGTCCGGGCCAGCCTGACGGATGGTCGTGGTCATGAGCGGGGCCTCCTGCTTGAACGTTGATGCAGCGGGTAGGGATACGGCTGAATCATACGCAATCATACCCGTCCTGTAAATCAGGGTTCTGAACCATACGCCGTCGTCGTCTCCCCGTAGGCCGCGCGCCTTCTTCTTCTTACCCTGCTCTAATGACCAGGGTTTACTCTGTTGGTAGCTCGGATGGCGAGCTATCTGGAAGTTAACAAGTCACGGGGCATTTCCGCGAAGCAGCATTCTTGTAGCGTGATTTTCCAAATCGCGCCCCACCGCGCAGCGCGCGATTTGAAAAATCGCGCTACATCGTCGGCACAGATTGCGAGCTTCTAGCTCGCCCCGGCCAATGCAGGCAGGGATGCTGCCTGCCAGATTGGCAGGCGCGCTCCAACTGCGACTACAGGGAGGGATCGATGAGACGACGCACTTTATGGACCGCGCTGGTGGTCGTGCTGGCGCTGCTGGCGCTGGCGCCGGTTGCCGGCGCGCAGACGGATACGCCGGAGAGCGTGGACTGGTACGCGCGCTACTGGAACAACACGGACCTCGACGGCACGCCTGTGCTGGCGCGCGCCGAGGCGGACCTTAACTATCGCTGGGGCGCCGGCTCGCCTTCTGTCGTGGTACAGGCCGACCGCTTCTCGGCGCGCTGGACGGCGACGGTGCAGTTTGAGCCGGGGACCTACCGCTTCACGACGACCGCCGACGACGGTATCCGCGTCTGGCTGCAGGACGAGTGGATTATCGACGACTGGGCGATCCATCCGGCGGCGCAGCGCAGCGCCGAGCGCTATCTGGACGGTGAGTATGACTTGCTGGTCGAGTATTTTGAGGACACGGGCAACGCGACTGCTATCCTGACGTGGGAGATGGTGGCCGACGCCGGCCCAACGGCGTCCATCAGCCCCACGCGCGGCCCGGCCGGCACGCCGATCACCGTGACGGGTAGCGGCTTCGGGGCCGGCGCGCAGGTGGAGGTGACCATCGGCCGGCTGACCGGCGATCCGGTTATCCGCCAGACGGCGGTCGCCAGCGCCAACGGCGACGTGCGTGCGACCATCCCCGTACCGGCGGCGGCGCGCAGCGGCGAGCCGTGGGTGGTGCGGCTGGCGGCGGGCGACCAGGAAGCGGTCTCGCCGCGCTTTACGGTGACGGTGGGCAGCCCGAACGTGGCCGGCCCTTCGACCTGCGGCCCTGTCTACACGGTGAAGCCGGGCGACTGGCTGACCCGGATCGCCCGCGAGTGCAACACGACTGTCGCGGCGATTGTGGCGGCGAACCCCAGCCTGGAGAACCCGAGCCTTATCTATCCGGGCCGGCAGCTGATTATGCCCGGATACGTGGGGCGCGACGCGGAGCCACAGGTGGTCGTGGACCGGCTGAGCGCCGCGCCGGGTACGACACTGCGCGTTTACGCCGCCGGGCTGGAGCCGTTTGCCGAGGTGGTGCTCGGCCTGGCGATTGCGCCGGGAAACCAACCCTACTTCACGACCTCGGTGACGACGAATGCCAACGGCGAGCTGAGCACCGGGCTCGTTTTGCCGCCGGAAGCGGAGCCGGGCCAGCGTTGGGCGGCCTTTATGCGGCCGACGGCCAACGAGACGGTCTTTTCCGCGCCGGTGACCGTGACGGAGGCGGGGGCGGCGCGCGTGACGCCGCTTTACAATCTGCGGCTGCGCGAGGGGCCGAGCACGG
>JAAYYY010000463.1 GCA_012515125.1 Chloroflexota bacterium | reverse complement strand
GTCTACCTCGGCGACACGCTCCTGCCCGGCGCCGGAGAGACGATCCGCCGGCTCCGCGCCCTGAGCCGGCGCACCCTCTTTCTGAGCAACAATCCGACCCGCACCCGCCGGGCCTACGCGGAACGGCTGACCGCCCTCGGGCTGCCGACGCCGGTTGAGGACGTCGTCAACAGCAGCAGCGTGATGGTCGATTTCCTGCAGCGGCGGATGCCCGGCGCCCGCCTCTTCGTCATTGGCGAGCGCTCGTTGCAGGAGGAGCTGGTCGCCGGCGGCTTTATCCTTACCGGCGACGCCGCCACAGTGGACGCCGTCATCGCCAGCTTCGACCGCACCTTCGACTATGGCAAGCTGCAGATCGCCTTCGACGCCATCCGGGCCGGCGCCCGCTTTTTTGCCACCAACGCCGACCGCTATTGCCCTGTGCCCGGCGGGGGCCAGCCCGACGCGGCGGCGATGATTGCCGCCGTAGAAGCCTGTACCGGCGCCACCGTCGAAGCCGTCGTGGGCAAGCCGTCGCGCTACATGGCCGAGGCGATCCTGGCGCTGGTGGACGCGCCGCCCGAACGCTGCCTCATGATTGGCGACCGTCTGGAGACCGACGTGCTGCTGGGCCTGAATAACGGCATGGACGCCGCGCTCGTTCTGACCGGCGCTACCAGTCAGGCCGAAGCCGTCGCGTCCTCCATTGCGCCCACCTACGTGCTCGAAAGCCTTGCCGATCTGCTGCCTGCTGCCCTTCAGGCGCGTACCACACGGGAGCCAGAACGGAACGAAGATCCCCTATCCGGAGTCTGATTCCAAGACGAGTAACCTGGGTTACACGCGGCTGTCAATCTGGCACCACTCTTCGACCGGCCGCTACTGTAATATACTGGACATCTCGTGCAAGATTGGGCGCGCACGCCTCTAACCCCGACAAACGCCGCCACATCAAAAACCCTATATGACTGGAGGTTCCCCATGTCCGTTGAGAGCACTCGCGAAACGATGATGCGCTACTTTAACTCGGAACACAGCGACGTCAGTATGATGGCGGACGATGTCGTCTTTACCATCATGGCAACAGGCCAGGAACACCACGGGCGGGATGGCGTCCTCGGCATGTTGAACTATTTTTACCACATCGCCTTCGACGCGACGGCGGAGATCCGTACCATGCTCTTCGGAGAGGCCAACGCGATGGTCGAGGGCGTCTTTGTGGGCAAGCACATCGGCGAATTCGCGGGCATCCCGGCAACCGGCAGGGACGTGCGCGTGCCCGTAACCATCGTCTACGATCTGGAAAACGACGAGAGCAAACAAGGCCGGATCTACTTTGAGATGCCTGCGCTGCTCCAGCAGCTTGGCGCGTCGATGAGTGAGCCGGCCGCTACAGAGGGCGACTGATCGGCGAGGACGTCCGGCTCCGGCACAGCTTCTTCTCACCTGGACAAATACAGATTGACCTTGCGTGAGCGCTTCCTCGGGCAGCGCGCCCGGGGGTGTGCTTCAGGATTACATTCGGAGCGCAGCAAGATGCAGTCCGCCCTGCGGGCGGTCGCGCTCCATTCGTTTGCCTCTTGACGGGTGGGCCGTTTCCTCTTTATGATGCAGCCAGCATCGCCGCACGAACCCTCTGCCCCTGACCATTCGAACAATATAAAAGGAAGGACACCATGAACGCCGTCGATATTCTCAAGTACGGCAATCGCACGTTCCATCAAACGCTGGCGCGCATACCCATGGAAGAGTGGACAACGCCCGGCGTTTGCGGTATCTGGTCGGTCAAAGAGATCGTCGCCCATCTGGCCTCTTACGAGGAACTGCTCGTGGACATCCTCAGGAGTTTCCTGGACGGCGAGCAGACGCCCAGGCTCGATCGCTATCTGGCGCTGGGCAGCTCATTCAACGACACCACCGTTGCCGAGCGGCAGAGCCAGAGCAGCCAGGAAGCGCTGGCCGAATACGACAAGCATCATGTGGAGGTGATGTCGCTGATCCCCCGCCTGCCGGTGGAGCTGCTTCGCCGGCCCGGTACTCTGCCGTGGTACGGCGCTGAATACGCGCTCGACGATTACCTCGTCTACCAGTTCTACGGCCACAAGCGCGAACACAGCGCGCAGATCGCCGTCTTCTCCGACGTACTGGAGGAGAAGGCCGCCTCCGCGAAGCGCTGACCGCGCCAGGGCCGGCGCGTGGCCCAGTTGTGCTACCATTAGGGCCATGCGCGACCTGACCATTGCCGTCGTCGGCTCCGCTTTTGCCGACATCACCATCCGCACGCCGCGGCTGCCCCACAGCGGCGAAAACCTCTACGTAGACGAGCTGACCAGCACCGCGGGCGGCAAGGGCAGCAACGCCGCCATTACCCTGGCCCGCCACGGCGCTCGCGTGCATCTGATCACCAACGTCGGCGCCGACCCGGCGGGGGAGCAGGTGCGGGCGGCCCTGGCAGCGGAAGGGATCGGGCTGTCTGGGCTTGGGTGCGACCCTGAGATCGCCACCGGCACGGTCGTCATGCTCGCCGAAGCAAGCGGCGAGACGTGTTATCTGGCCTACCCCGGCGCCAGCCGCACGCTATCCGCTGCTGCCGTCGAGGAACGGCTGGCTCCCCTCCTGCCCGGCCTCGACGCCGTCTACCTGAATCTGGAAGCGCCGGAAGAGGCGCTGCTGGCGGCGGCGCGGCTGTCCCGGCGGCACGGCGTCCCGCTCTACGTGGACGCCGGCCCGGAACGCCCGATGCCTCCGGCGCTCTGGTCGCACGCTGCGCTGCTCTCGCCTAACCTTTCCGAGGCTGCCGTCCACGCCGGGATGGCCATCGCCACACTGCGCGACGCGGAGCGCGCAGCCCGTGTATTGCTGGCGCAGGGGCCGGCGCTGGTCGTCGTCAAGCTGGGCGAA
Organism: Chloroflexota bacterium; assembly: GCA_012515125.1. Lineage (GTDB taxonomy): Bacteria > Chloroflexota > Anaerolineae > Promineifilales > Promineifilaceae > JAAYYY01. Next base: position 1,705 of record JAAYYY010000463.1, on the reverse strand, counting down.
CAGGGGGCGCTGCTCGTCGCCGATAGGGGGAGCGAGCGGATTCCGGCCTTTACCGTGCCCGTCGTCGATCCGGCCGGCGCGGGCGACGCCTTCACGGCCGGTCTGGCCTGGGCGCTGCTCCAGGGGCAGCCGCCGCCCGACGCGGTGCGCTGGGCCAACGCCTGCGGCGCGCTCGTCGTCAGCCGCCTGGGTACGGCTCCGGCGATGCCCTCACGCGAGGAGGTCAGCGCCTTTCTGGCCGCTTCTAGAAGGGCGGCCGGTTCTTCCGGCAGGAGTTCTTGAGGGCTATTTTGCCGTCACGGAAGGTAAAAAGGTCGCATCCGTTCACCTCGACGCGCCGGCCGTCCTGCAATGTCCCGGTGAAGGTCCATTCCGAGACCCCGCGATTGCCGGTGGCGAAATGGCGCGCGCCGCCCCAGTGGGCGTCGGGGAATTGCTCGAAGACGGCCGCGAAACTGGCTCGCACCGCTTCCTGTCCTTCATACCGCTGCCCGGTGACGGCATCCCCTGCGGACGCCTCGAAAACGCAGTCGGCAGTCATCATCGACATGATCGTATCGAGATCGTGTCTGTTCCAGGCTCCGGCGAACTTATCCAGAAATTCCACCATTGTATCGCTCACGCCAGTCATCCTCATGCCTCCAGCGGCCGGAAGCCCGCGCCACGCACGTCGTGCACGCCTGTAATGATCACAAACGCCTCCGGGTCAACACGGCTGACGATCTTGCGAACAAGGCCGGACTCAGTCGTCTTGAAGGCCGTCATCAGCACGCCGTGTTTTTCGCCTGTATACATTCCCTGGCCTTCGAGCCGCGTCACGCCACGACCCAGCTCGTCGATGATCGCCTGGCTGACCAGCGCCTCCTTGTCGGTGATGATGTAGGCAAGCTGCTTCGACTCGGGCAGGTGGGGCAGGCGCGAGAGGAGCGGCACGTCCGACTCGAAGATCTCCCAGAAGGCACGGCGCACCCGCTGCCCGATGCGCCGGAGCCGCTCGCGCTCCTGAGGCGCGGCGAGCACCTCAGAAGTGGTCTCCGTCAGGCCGACGGTGCCGTAGCCCACGAGCAGCAGCAGGCCGTTGAAGACGATGCCGGCAAGCAGAATGGTGGAGCCCGGAATCGGCCCGACTGAGGCGTTGGCCATCATCTCGGCGAAGGTGTTTGCTACCCGCGGATGGATCGTCACTTTCACCAGCCACGCGACGGCCAGGACTAAAAAGAGCATCACGTAGTTCCGCCGGTAGCGACGGCCAAAGGCTTCGCCCAGGCTGATGGGAAATTCGGGCCGCTTCAGGCTGGCCGTGATCTTCTCCGCCCAATCGGTGCCCGGCCGGAAAGGCGGCGACAGCAGGCCGGAAATGAAGTTCGTTTCCATCAGCCGGACGCGATAGGCCCACAGCTCATAATAGCGATAGCGGCGCGCTTCGATGAAGAGGAAGAGCAGGATCAGCAGCGTATCGATGACAATGACGAGGTGTGTGTTTTCTGGGGCGCTGAACGTGAAGGTCAGGGCGGCGGCGGTTGTGACGACGGCCCAGTTGGTCGTCATATCCAGCCGGTTGCGCCAGGTGTTAGACCGGGAGACCTCGCCCCGGTAAAAATGCACCATCACCGTGGTGAAGTCGTTGGGGCGCAGCTGCTGCCCGGCAAACTCCCAGATCCCTTCGAGATTGGGGGCGCTGCCGGTGGGCTCCTGCTTGCTGCCG
>JAAYYY010000462.1 GCA_012515125.1 Chloroflexota bacterium | reverse complement strand
GGCGAGAGCAGCCAGGAAGTGAGCGTGCCGGCCGGCGGGCAGCAGCTCGTTCGCTGGCCGGTCACCGTGCTCGACGTGGAGGCGGTGGACCTGACCTTCCGCGCAGAAGGCGGCGGGTTCCGCGATGCGACCAAGCCCAGCTTCGGCGAAGGGCCGGATCAGCTGATCCCGGTCTACCGCTACGACGCGGAAGATCTGGTCGGCACCTCTGGCGTGCTGGACGACACCGGGCAGCGGGTGGAGGCATTCCTGCTGCCGCCCGCCGTCGACCAGCGCCAGGGCAGCGTGGACGTGCAGGTGACGGCTTCGCTCGCCGGCGCCATTCTCCAGGGCTTGGAGTACGTGAACAGCAGCGACGTGGACGATTTCTGTGCCCACGGCGTGGTCAGCCGGTTCCTGCCGAACCTGGCCATCGTGCGCGCCTTCCGCGACCTGGGGCTGGAGCCGCCGCAGAGCGACGTAGACGTGGACGAGCTGATCACGCGCAGTATTCGGGCGCTGGACGCGCTGGAGAAGGTCGGCGGCGGCTGGGGCTGGTGTTACAACCCGCAGGTGGACCCCTACCTGACGGCCTACGTGCTCTACGGTCTCTACCATGCCGCTGCCGAGGGCTACAGCCTGGAGGGCATCGACGCACAGGCGGCTCTGCGGCGGCTCAACATCCGTGAAGCTGGAGAGCTGGGTTCGGCCTGGGAAGTGAATCGCCAGGCCTGGTTCCTCTACGTGCTCAGCCTGTGGGATGCCGCCGAGCTGGCCGATCTCGACGCCCTGTTCTTCGCCCAGCGCGAGCTGCTGGATCCCTACGCCCGGGCCTACCTGGCTCTGGCTTACACCGAGATCGATCGCGGCAACGAAAACGTCGAGAGCCTGCTCTCCGATCTGGCAGACGAAGCGGTGCTCAGCGCCACGGGCGCCCACTGGGAGCAGAACGCCGAGGACTGGCGCAACCTCAGCAGCGACATACGCGGCACGGCGGTTGTCATCGACGCCCTGGCCCAGCTTGACGCCGACCATGCCATCGCTCCGAACGCCGTGCGCTGGTTGATGGCGGCGCGCCAGGCCGCTCACTGGAAGACCCCCTTCGAGACGACCTGGAGCCTGATCGCCCTGACCGACTGGATGGTGGCGACCGGCGAGCTGGATGCCGAATTCAGCTACGAGGTCCGGGCCAATGCCGCGCAGCTTGGTGAAGGCAGTTTTGCCGGTGAGCAGGCGACGCGCGTCGATAGTTACAGCGTGCCGCTCAGCGCGGTGCCGGCCGGCGAGACCAACTACCTCATCTTCGAGCGCGGCGACGGGCCGGGCCGCCTCTACTACGCGACGCACATGGACGCCTTCATCGACGCGGAGACGGTCGAGCCGGTCAACCGCGGCTTCACCGTGACACGCAATTACTTTGACGCCGAATGCGATCCGGAAGCAGAGTCCTGCGAGCCGCTGACCGCCATCGAGGTCGGGCAGCGCGTGCGGGTGGAGCTGACCATCGTCACGCCGAACGACCGCACCTTCGTGCGCGTGATCGATCCCATCCCGGCCGGGACGGAGGCCATCGATCCCGGGCTGGCAACCAGCGCTAGCGGGCTTGGCGGTACGGTTGACCGTACCGACCGCGACTACCGCTATGGCTACTGGGGCTGGTGGTTCTTCAACCGCATCGAATATCGCGACGACCGGGTCGTCTTCCTCAGCAACTTCCTGCCGGCGGGTACCTACCAGTACAGCTACTTCCTGGAGACGCCGATCCCCGGCAGCTACCAGGTGCGGCCCGCCGTCGCCTACGAGGATTTCTTCCCCGAAGTCTTCGGCCGCAGCGCCGGTCTGGGCTTCACCGTCGAAGAGTAAAAAACGCCGACACCGTTATGCACCGTGCGAAGGCCAGACTACAGGCTTTCGCACGGTGCCCTTTTTATTGGAGAAAAAATGACCGAGGAGAAACGCACGATTACCGCCGAAGACCTGTACCGTTTTGAGCTGGCGAGCGATCCCCGCCTCTCGCCAGACGGAGAGCACGTCGTCTACTGCGTGCAGTGGGTGGACCGCGATCAGGAGAAGAAATACACCAACCTGTGGGTGGCGCCCACGAACGGCGGCGAGCCGCGCCGCTTCACCGTGGGCGACCACGTAGACAGCCAGCCCCGCTGGTCGCCAGACGGCACGCAGATCGCCTTCCTCTCGACGCGGAAGGACGAAAAGCAGACCCAGATCTACGTCATTCCGTTCCAGGGCGGCGAGGCGCGCCAGCTTACCAAGCTGAAAGGCACGTTTGCCAGCTTTGCCTGGTCGCCGGACGGCAGCCGCCTGCTCGTCCAGTTCCGCCAGAAGGACCAGGACGCGATTGAGCGCGACGAGGACGAGCGCAAAAAGAAGCTCGGCGTCGTGGCGCGCCACATCACCCGCGCCGACTTTCGCTTTGACGGGGTCGGCTGGCTGCCCAGGGAGCGCTGGCACCTCTGGACGATCGACGTGACGAGCGGCGAGGCGACCCAGCTCACCACCGGCGACCATGACGAAACCGGGCCGGTGTGGTCGCCGGACGGCGAGACGATTTTCTTCTTCTCCAACCGGGCAGAACGGCCGGACATCGAGACCGAGAAGATCGATCTGTTCGAGATACCGGCGAGCGGCGGCGAGGCTAAGAAGCTCGACGCCCCAACCGGCAACAAGTTCGGTCTGTCTGTGTCGCCGGACGGGCAGTGGCTCGCCTACGTCGGCCGGGAGGGCAAAGGCGACTGGTGGCGCAACTCCGGGCTGTGGGTCCTGCCGCGCGATGGCAGCCAGCCGGCCTGCAACCTCACCGCTGCCAGCGACCTGAACGTCGGCAACAGCACCCTCGGCGACGTGGCCGATCGCCCGTTCACAGCGCCGGTCTGGGCGGCGGATGGCGAGCGGCTCTTTGCCCAGGTGTCGCTGCACGGCCGCACCTCCCTGTACACCGTCACACTGGCGGGCGCCGTCGAGCCGCTGCTGGCTCCCGACGGGGTGATCAGCGATTTCACCTTCGACGAGAGCCGGCAGAAGATGGCCTACATCTGGAGCCGGTTCGAGGACCCCGGGCAGGTCTGGTTCCGGGATATAGCCGGGGAGAATGGCCGCCAGCTCACCCACGTCAACAAGGGGTGGCTTTCCGAAATCGACCTCGGAGAGATCGAGGAGGTCTGGATCAAGGGGCCTGACGACAACGACCTGCAGGGCTGGATCCTCAAGCCGCCAGGCTTCGATCCCCGGCGGACTTACCCGTCCATTCTGGAGATTCACGGCGGGCCGTGGACGCAATACGGCGAGCTGTTCATGCACGAGTTTTACTGGCTGGCGGCGAAAGGCTACGTCGTCACCTTCTCCAACCCGCGCGGCGGGATGGGGTATGGCGAGGCGCACAGCCGGGCCATTCACCAGAACTGGGGCGACCGCGATTACGCCGACGTTATGGCCTGGGCGGATTATGTCGCCGGGCTGCCCTATATCGACACGGAACGGATGGGCGTCACGGGCGGCAGCTATGGCGGCTACATGACGGCCTGGATCATCGGCCACACCGACCGCTTCAAGGCCGCCGTCGGCCAGCGCGTCGTCAGCAACGCCGTCAGCTTCTGGGGCTCGTCAGACGTGGGCCTTCAGTTTGAAGATGCCTGGGCCGACTGCCAGCCGCCCTGGGAAAATCTCGAGGCCTACTGGCGGCAGTCGCCAATGGCCTACATCGGCAACGCAAAAACGCCGACCCTGGTGCTCCACAGCGAGCAGGACATGCGCTGCAACCTGGAGCAGGGAACCCAGCTTTTCCTCGCCCTGCGCCGGCTCGGCGTGGACGCCGAGATGGTCATCTTCCCGGAGGAGTCGCACGGCCTTTCGCGCGGCGGGCGCACCGACCGGCGCGTGGAACGGCTGCGCCACATCGGGCGCTGGTTCGATCGATACCTGAAAGAGGCCGAGACGGGTTCAGACGAGACCTAGACCACAGCCGAAGGGCAGAGGCTGGCAAGCGGGCAATGGGCACAGTCCGGTTTGCGCGCGTGGCAGATACGCCGCCCGTGGAAGATGAGCAGGTGCGAGATCTCAATCCACAGGTCGCGCGGCAGCAGGACCATCAGCTCCTGCTCGATCTGCTCCGGCGTCTGCCCCTCTACCAGGGCCAGCCGACGCGCCACCCGCTTGACGTGGGTATCGACGACGACGCCATCGGCCACGCCATAGATCTCGCCGAGCACAACGTTCGCCGTTTTGCGCGCCACCCCGCTCATCGTCAGAAGCGCCTCCATCTCCGATGGCACTTCGCCGCCATATTCCTCCACGATCCGTTGGCACGTCTCCTGAATGTAGCGCGCCTTCTGGCGGAAGAAGCCCGTCGGCTGGATGAGGGCTTCGACCTCTTCCCGGCTTGCCTCGGCCAGCGCCGCCGGATTCGGGAAGCGGGCGAACAGCTCCGGCGTCACCTGGTTGACCCGTTCATCCGTCGTCTGCGCCGACATGATGGTGGCGACCAAAAGCTGCCAGGGCTCGTTGTAGTCCAGCGCGCAGTGGGCGTCAGGATGGGTTTCCCGCAAGCGCGCGACGATGAACGGCAGGCGTTCCGCAGCCGGAGCGTCCGGCGTCAGTAGTTGATCCGTGGAGTTGCTTTCTGTCATAATTTTACAAAAGCGTGTCGTTGAGCGAAGATAGGGTGTAATGCGCCGGGTGAGATCGTACCTGACGCACCGTCCCGGCGCAAGGACGCCGCCGGCACCGGGCGGTTCATTGGCCAGACAAAGGAGGAAAGAAATGACTCCCATTGTAAGACATCCCCATCGCCTACTGCTGCTCCTGCTGCCCGTGCTATTGCTGATCGCCGGCTGCAGCCTTCTGGAACAGACGGCGGAGCCGACGCCTACCGCTCCCGCAGAAGACACGCCAGAGGCGACGGCGGTGGTGGAAGATATCGAACCCCGCGAGGTTGAGATCGAGTCGGTTGAAATCCTGCTGCTGGAATCTTTTCCCGTGCAGGTTAATGTGATCGTCAGCGGCAACCTGCCCAACGCCTGCTGGACGCTGAACGAGCCGCGCCCGCGCCGCGAGGGTAACACCTTTATCGTCAGCCTGATCGCATCGCGGCTGCCGGACGAAGTCTGCACCGAGGCGCTCGTTCCCTTCGACCAGGTGATTCCCCTCGACGTGGTAGGGTTACCCGCCGGCACTTACTCTGTCACCGTCAACGGCACGACCGACACCTTTACCCTCGACGTGGACAACGTCCTGGCGGAGGAGACGCCTGAGGCCGAAGAAACGCCAGAGGGAGAGGCGACGCCGACAGCCACGGCCGAAGACGTCGCCGGAACGATAACGGGCATGGTCTGGCATGATCTATGCGGCATCACAGGCGGCGAAGGCGGGGAACCCGTCGTTCCGTCGGATGGCTGTGTGGCGCTGGACGACGGCAGCTATGCCGCCAACGGCAACTTCGACGAGGGCGAGCCGGGCATTGCCGACATCGTCGTCAGCCTCGGAGTGGGGGCCTGCCCCGCACCGGAGACCGAGACCGCCATCACCGATGCCGGCGGCAACTACCGCTTTGAAGGGCTGGAGCCCGGCACCTACTGCATCAGTGTGGACGCCCTGAGCACGGCAAACAGCAGCCTTCTCATCCCCGGTGATTGGACGGCGCCGGAGTCGAGCGCGGGCGTGGGTCTTTCCAACGCTACTGTCACCCTCGGCGAAAACCAGAGCGCCGAAGGCATCGATTTTGGCTGGGATTACCAGTTCCTGCCGCTCGCCGAAGGGCAGGCCGGCTCGACCAAAGGCTGCACCGACGCCGCCGAGTTCATCGCCGACGTGACGGTGCTCGACAACGCCGTCATGCCGCCGGGCCTGCCGTTCACCAAGACGTGGCGGCTGGAAAACGCCGGCACCTGTACCTGGAACAGCGACTACGACCTGATCTTCATTGCCGGCGACCAGATGGGCGCGCCCGCGACCATCCCGCTGCCCGGCGACGTAGTGCCCACGGCAACCGTGGATATTACGGTGCCGCTCATCGCTCCGGAGCGCGACGGAACCTATCGTGGCGACTGGGCGCTGCGCAACGACATTGGCGAGGTCTTTGGTATCCCCGGCAATCTGGAGTTCTGGGTGCTGATCGAAGTCACCGCCGAGACCATCATGGAAGGGGCCAACATCAGCGGCTTAGTCTGGTCGGATCTCTGCCCGCCGTCAACCGGGACCACGGCGCCGGTTGGTTGTATCGAAACCGATGAAGAGGGGGTGT
>JAAYYY010000461.1 GCA_012515125.1 Chloroflexota bacterium | reverse complement strand
GGCGCGGTCGGGGGGACCAAAGTAGGATAGCTTGCCGGCCTCGGAGCCATTGCGCGTCCAGGGGCATTGACTATCATACGTGCGGGGCAACCTCGCGTGCGGTCGTTGTGTTCGGGTCATTGGGCAGGAGAACATATGGAACAGCCTTTCCAGGTCGGATCAATCTACCGTAATCATATCGGCGCCTACAAAGTGCTTCGCTTTGGGCCCGAGCCGGAAAAGATGCTCGTCCGTTATCTCGCGACCGGTGAGGAGGACGAGCTGACGATAGCGCTTCAAGAGCGCATCTGGCGCAACATGGGTTGGGACGAGCAGGAAAAGGCGCGCCAACAGGCGGTTGAAGAAGCGCGCTACCAGCATGGCTATGGCGAAGATTTCGCTGGGCTTCGTGAAACCGATTTTAAGAGCAACACCGAGGGGACGACCTGGCGAAGTCGTCGCGGCCTCGCGGGCCAGGTCAGCCGCCTGCTTTCCCAGGCATCAACCGAACATGCGTATACCTTTGTTTCTTGGGACATTTACCGTTGGCCCGTCGCCTTTCTCACCCACCGGGAGGATTACAATATGGCAGCCTTCGAGATGGGTGTGCGCAAAGCCAAATTTACGATCGAGCTGGACGCTGCGAACGCCTATTATGGCTTCTACGTGGAGCGCGGCGACACGTCAGTGACCGTGGACGCGACGTGGGACTGGACCCGGCTGCGGAAAGGATTCCAGGAACAGCCATCGCTTCTTCAGTCTATAACTGAACTGGAGGCCAGTCGCGACGTGCGCTTTCTCGGAAGAGGCTGCCGGATTGGCGATACCTTCCACTTCAGTAACGGCCTCGAGAGGGGCGCCTACGCGCTATGGGATGAAGAAGAGCCGTGGCGGTTGACCGTTGCCGAGCGTGTCCGCTGCCTGGCCGAAAGACCTGAAGATGAGTGGGTGGAGATGTACCTGGTGGGCGCCATACCAAAGGCGGAGGCCATCACTGCAGGTGTGCATGTGGCCCACACGATGGCGCAGACGATGAAGGCCATGCTGCCGATTTACACGGCGGCGATACGGGGTTAAGGAGAAACAAAATGGGCTTCATCAGCGCGCTAACCGGCAACGCGGGCGAAGTGAACGTGAAGAAGTTTGCGGCGGAGTTTGAGCCGATTCTGGCGCCGGGGGAGGAGCTACTGCGGCGTAGCAGGTGATCCGGGATTATTTCGTGTTCACGAACAAGCGGCTGAGCCTGGTGGACGTGCAGGGGTGACGGGCAGCAAGGCGGAGTATATAACGATCCCGTTCAGCCATATCCTACGCTTCTCAAAGGAAAGTGCCTCTCCAAGGAGAGGATGGGGATGCTGGATATGGACGCAGAACTGAAGATCTGGATCCGCGGGCAGGCGGAGCCGATCGTCAAGGAGTTCCGCAAGGACAGGCACGTAAATGAGATTTACCGGATTTTGAGCATGGCGGTGCTGGAGTAGTGGGCAGGGACTAGAGGGGTGATGGCACGGCCGGGGTCCCGGGAGGAGGTGGGTATGGCGGCAATCAGGGAAGAGATGGAAGAGCTACGCAGGCAACTGGAGAAGGGGGCGATCCAGAAGGCGTATCGCGCTTTGATCGGATATATGATGGGGCTGCGCACGGAGCTTAAGACCCGTCATCCGGAGTTTGCCGTCTCTGGTCTCTACCAGGGTTATCTGGACATGACGTACTTTGCGCTTTTCCCGCCTGGGCTGCAGGCGCGGAAGCTGAAGATCGCCATTGTGTTCAACTACGACGCGTTCCGCTTCGAGGCGTGGCTGTCGGGAAGCAACCGGAAGGTGCAGCAGGAGACCTGGGAGCTGTTTAAGGATGGCCAGTGGCCGGGTTACCGGGTCGTGGCGCCGGGGAAAGGGATCGACTCGATTCTGGAGTGCGACCTGGTCACAGAGGTCGACCTGGACGATCCGGATGCCCTAACGGCACGCATCGAAACGACCACGCTGGCCTTCATCGACGACATCGAGCGGTTCCTGGCCGAACAGCCGCCTTCCTAGGGATGTCACCGAGGGCAACCCTGGGGCCGAGGGACAGGGATCCGACGGCGGGCAGCCGTAGCGCTGTGTGCAGCTAGAGCTTAACGCTCCACTCCTCACCGAGCTGGTCGAGGGCTATGCCGAGGGTCGCCATGAAGGGATCGGGGCCGGGTGGGGTGATGGCGTGGTGGTCGCGGACGAGGCGGGCGATGGTGCGCAGGTTGTCGAGGATGAGGTGGGTGAGGCGGGCCGTCTCGGCGCTGTCCTGTGGGGGCTGGGCGCTGATGTGGGCGAGGAGGTGGCGCAGGAGGACGCGCGCGGTGTCGATCTCGGGGGCGAGGGAGAGCTGGCCAGAGGCCTCGTCGAGAAAGGCGCTCAGGGCGACGAGGTCGGCGGGGGCGAAGTAGTCGCCGTAGAGACGAATGGCGGCCGATTTGGGATGGCCGGCTTTCGCGGCGCGACGGGCATGGGCAGCGCAGAGGGGGAGGCCGAACTGTGCCTGACTATCGGGCAGGGCCCAGTTGCGGCAGGGCTCGCCGGCTTTGGTGCGGGCGAGACAGCGGCGGCCGGCGGGAGGAGCGGGAGGGGGGTCGGGGAACATGGGAGCCTCAGGGAGAAAGAGGAGTTGGGGACGGGGATTGGGAGTCGAGGGCATGGCGCGTGCGCAGCAGGCGGGCGACGGCACGCAGGGTGCGCAGGGTCAGCCGGTAAGCGGGGAGCGTTTCGGCAGGGGAGAGGTCCCGCCGGTTGAGGTAGGCGAGCAGGGCGACGAGCTTGAAGCGGGCGAGGATAATTTCGGCGTCGAGCGGCCGCCCTTGGGCTACCAGCCGATCGAGCGTGGCCTGGAAGGCGGCTGGCAGGAAGGGCGTGCGGCGGTAGTAGCTGTGGCGAATACTGCCGTGGGCAGCGGGATAGGCGTGGACGAAACAGCGGGGTGGTCTGGTATGGCGGATGGCCCAGCAGCGGCAGGGTTGACCGTCGAGAGTGGTGGCCGTACAGGTGCGACCGGCGGCGGCGTCGGCAGGACCGGGCATGCGCCAACTGGGCGAGCGGTGCGAGGCGCAGCGCGGGGGATCGCTGTCGCGGATGGCGAGGTTGCGGCAGGAATGGCCGGCGCGCGTCAGGGCGGTACAGCGGCGGGCTGCGGCCGATGGGGGGTGGTGATGGCCATCGTGACCGGAACAGCGGGGGCGGCCGGCGCGACGGCTGGCGAGGGTGGCCCAGCGGCGGCAGCGCTTGCCGGCGTGGGTGAAGGCCCGGCAGCGTGTGGCGTGTGGCGGCAGGGTGTGGGGGGCATGCAGGGCGCAGGTGGGGGCCGCGGGATCGGCAGGCGGCTGTGTCGCCCACCTGCGGCAGCGCGTCCCGGCGCGGGTGAGGGCGGTGCAGCGCTGTTTGGGACGGGGCCGGCGCGGGCGGGGTGGGGCTTCGTGGCCCGGACAGCGATCCGTGCCGCGACGGGCCCAGCGGCGGCAGGGACGGCCGTTAAGGGAGAGGGCAGTGCAGCGTCGTCGGGCGGGGTTGCGAGGCATGGCCGTGCTGTTAACTCTGCTCCCGCCGCACGAGATTGTGGCTCCGGAGCCACACGTAGGTGGCTCATATGTTCTATTGTAGCGGGGATGGGGGAAGGGGGCAAGAAAGGGGGATCAGGGAGTGGAGATCGGACGGGCGAGCCTGCTGAAAATAGGGCGCCTATGTCGATCGTCCAGGCGGTAGCAAGCGAATGAACAGGCGCTCGCGGGTTAGCCGGAGAGCAGGCGCGTTTTCACGGCCGTTTGCCCTGCCGGTTGGTCCGGGAGCGCCTGACGTTGTCTCGTCTTTGCCGGCAAGCTCAACCGGCCGGATGGGAAAAGCGCACCTCGATCTGTGATTCACCTGGCTCGACGGCGGTCTGGAGCTGCCGGCAATCCCGGAGGATGGCGCGGACGGACCAGACGATGGCCAGGAGCGTAAGCAGCAGGACGACCACGGTAGCGACGATGGTCCGTGCCGGATCGGCCTGCTGGGTGACCAGGGGTACAAAGCCATGCACGACGACGTCGGCGGCGATATGGGCCAGGATGGCGCTTTCCAGGCCAAAGGTGACGTACAGCCAGCCGAAGAGCAGGCCGCCTGCACCGTTGATGACGAGCGTGCGGATCACCAGAAGGGGAGTCAACGTGATGCCGAGCTGGCTGGCCGTGCGCAGGTGGACCGGGCCAAAGGCGAGGGCAAAGAGGATGTTGGCCGCCCATAGCAGGCCGGGCGCGGGCCGGCCGGTCCGGCTACGGAAGACGAGGCTACCCAACCAGACCACCAGAATCAGGCCGAACAGACGGAATAGCGTTTCTTCGGTGATGCCGGCGGAGAAGGCGGCCAGAAAGCCCTGCCAGGCGGGTGGATGGACCACAGTCGTCGGGGCCGGCGTGTTGCTGGCCTTCTCCAGAAGAGGGGTAAGGGCGCTATCGAGGAGGAGGATCAGGGGCAGCAGGATGCCGGCCAGGACGGCGGCGCCAGCGACGCCTGCAAGCCGGTTCCAGACGGGCTCGCGCTTTGTCCAACCTTCGATAAAGGGCATGCCCAAACCCACACGGCCGGCCAGGAAGAGGCCGGCGGCAGCCAGGGCGGCCAGCAGCAGGCTGTAGCCGGGCCAGCAGGCCCAGGCCGTAAGTCAATGTCTGGGGCATGGGCCAATCTTCCAGGAGATGCAGGCCGCGGCGCAGCTGTGATTCCGCTTCGTCCAGCCGGTTCCTCTCGAGCAGGATCTCGGCCCACATCACGTTCAGGACGCCGCCGAGATAAAAACGGCGGGCGCCGCGCCGGCGCACATAGGCTTCGTGCTCGACGACGAGATCCAGGGCCTGGCTCAGTTTTCCTTCAGCCTGGCGTATCCAGACCAAGCGCATCACGCACAGGGCAATGGCGACTGTGCCGCCCAGGCGCTTGTCGCGTTCGAGGGCGCCCTGGTAATAGGGGATGGCCCGAGCAAAGTCGCCCTGCATGGTGGCGATCGTGCCTAACATGACGGCCACGCTGTTGCGCATGGCGGCGTTCTGGGCCGGGATGGCGGCAAAGGCCTCTTCCAGACCCTGATCAAGCTGTACGGCCCGATTGTTTAGGGCATCCAGCGCGGCGCGGATGATCCGGGCAAAGGCGCGGTTGGCAGCGTCGGCCGGTTCGGGCTGGCGAGCGGGGTTGGCCAGCGCGCGCTCGGCGGCTTCCAGAAAGGGCGGGATCCGTTCGGCCTGCCCGCCGAGGACGTGCAGCCAGGCGCTGTTCAGGCAGAGCGAAGGTCTTTCTTCGACGCTCTCTGGGGGGAGTCGGTTGACCAGGGCGAGGAAGTCCAGATCGGCCATCTGCCAGCGTTCCGCATAATGGCGCTCGATCAGCCGGGCAGCGTAAAGCGCATCGCCAGCCCTCAGGGCATATTCCACAGCCTGGCGCGGGTCGCCGTTCTCCTCATGCCAGGTGGCAGCTCGCCGGCAAAGCTGGACGGTGTTCTCTGGGGCGCCAGCCGCCAGCCGCGCGCGCAGAAGGTCGCCAAAGAGGTGGTGGTAACGGTACCAGCAACGCTCCTCGTCCAGGGGGACGACAAAGAGGTTGGCCCGATCCAGCCCATCGAGCAGCTCCTGCGCGGCGGCAACGGAGCGACCGGTAACAGCGGCGCAGAGAGGCGCGCACATGCGCTCCAGGATGGAGGTCTCCACCAGAAAGCGCTGTCGTTCCTCGGTCTGGTGGGAGAGCACTTCTTCCAGGAGGTAATCGAGGATGAAACGGTGGCTGCCGGAGAAGGCGCGGATGAAAGCGTCGCTATCTGTGGCGCGCTGCAGCGATAGGGCAGCCAGTTGCAGCCCGGCAATCCAGCCCTCGGGGCGCGCTTCCAACAGCTCGACCTGGCGGGGCGCCAGATCGAGCCCCATCGACTGGTTCAGAAAGAGGATCGCTTCGGGCAGCGTAAAGCGCAGGTCGTCCTGACGTATCTCCACCAGCTGCCCGCCTGCGCGACGTTGCGCCAAGGGCAGAGGGGGATCTTCGCGCGAGAGCAGCAGGAGGCGTAAGCCGGGCGGCTGCGCATCGAGGAAGAGGTCCAGGGCCTGATGGACGGCGTGATCGGCGATATGGTGAAGATCGTCGAGGACCAGGACAAAGGGTGACGGCGCCGCAGCCAGATCGTTGACCAGAAGGGTCACTACCTCTTCCAGACTCACGCCGGGCAGCGCCAGGAGATCCAGGGCTTCTTTCCCGGCGTGGGGATGGATGGTCTGCAGAGCGGCGATGAAGCCGGCAAAGAAGGCGGGCGGCTGGTTATCACGCGCGTCGAGGGAAAGCCAGGCGGCGGGCCGGCCGGGCTGGGCGGCGAGCCACTGGACGACGAGGGTGGTTTTGCCGGAACCGGCCGGCGCGGAGATCAGGCCCAGTCGGCGGCCTGGCGCAAGGAGGGCATTGAGCTGGGCCAGCAGGCGCGGGCGAACGACCAGCCCCGCGCGCGTGGGGGGGAAGTAGAGCTTGGTCTTCTGAATGAGAGCGTTCATTGCCCCGCATCCGTCGTTCTGCAAGCAGTCAAGGCTGCATACGGCTCGCCGTTTGGGGGCATCTGGCACGCATTGTCCCCATCTGGCAACATCATAGCGCAGTTCGCCCGCGCACTTAATGGCGGATCACGACCGCGTGGCCGCAGGCGGACGGTTGCGGCTGCAGCCATTGCACGCTAGATTGCGGGGGCGCAAACAATATCGCCCCTGTCGAGGCTGGCGATGCGCTGCCGGAGAAGGAGAATAGATGGACCCGACGATGACGCCTACTGTGGTCGATTTTCCACTGAGAGGGGTGTGGATGGCGCCGAACACGCCGGCCAAACAGATCCCGAGCCATGGCACCGATGCGCTCGGGCAGCGCTACGCGTACGATTTCGTGGGCGTCGATCCCCAGGTCAGCGGGAGGCGCTTCTATCGCAGCAACCCGCTCCGTTACCTTCTGTTCGGCGTCCCGCTGGAGGATTGTTATGGATGGGGGCAGCCGATCTTTTCGGCGACGGCGGGAACGGTGGTGCACGCGGTGGACGGATGGCCGGAACGCAATCCTGTGCATCCTCTCAGGGATCTGGCCATCATGCTCAAGAATGGCTGGACGTTTGACGCCAAAGGGGCGACGGATCTCCGGCCGCTGACCGGCAACGCGGTAATCGTCGAGAGCAGCGAGGGGTACGCGGTCTACGCCCACGCACAGAAGGGCTCGGTCAGGGTGGCTGTGGGCGACAGGGTGGTTCCGGGGCAGCTGCTGGCCCACGTCGGCCATTCGGGCAATAGCACGGCGCCGCACCTGCACTTTCACCTGATGGACCGCGAGGATGCCCGCGTGGCGCAGGGCATCCCCTGCTGCTTCCGGGCATACGAGGTTTTGCAGGAAGGCGTATGGCACCCCGTGCAGAACGGCATCCCCGGCCCTGCCGAGATCATCCGCAAATTGTGAGACGGGGAGGCCGGTCGATGGAACGGAAGGTCGTGCTGATTACGGGGGCGAATTCGGGGATCGGCCGGGCGGCTGCGCTGCAGATAGCCGGGCAGGGCCATCACACGGTGCTCGCCGCCCGCAACCGGCAGAAGGGGGAGGCGGCGCTGCAAGCGGTGCGCGAGCAGGCGCAGAGTAACGCGGTGGAGCTGCGGCTGGTGGATATGTCCAGCCAGGCGTCGATCCGGCAAATGGCGGCGGCTTTTCTGGCCGAGCACGACAGGCTGGACGCGCTTATCCACAACGCGGCGATTTTCGACATCACGCAGAAAGAGCGCGTGCTGACGGCCGAGGGCATCGAAAGCGTCTGGGCGACCAACCACATTGGCCCGGTGCTGCTGACGGCTTGCCTGTGGGACGCCCTGCGGCAGAGCGAGCAGGCGCGGGTACTGACGGTGGCCTCGAAGGGGCTGATCGCCAAGCCGTTCCTGAAGGTCGATCTGGCGGACCCGGAGTTCGAGAAGCGCCGCTTCCGGATGGAGACGGCCTACTACCAGTCGAAGCTGGCGCAGATCATGTTCGGTTACTGGCTGGCCGAGCAACAGGCGGGAACGGGCCTGACGGCGAACAGCATCCGCGTGCCGGCGGTGCGGGTGGACATCAGTAAGTATGACGGGCTGCCGGGGATCCTGCAGAAGCTGTATGCGGTGAAGAGCCGCTTTGCGCTGGCGCCGGAAGAGATGGCGACGGTCTACACCAGGCTGGCGACAGACCCGGCGTATGCGACGGTCACAGGGGCGTATTTTGACGAGAAGCTGAACCGGGTGCAGCCGAGCGCCTATGCCCGGCAGGCAGAGAACGTCGCGGCGGTGATGGCGCTGACCGGTCGCTACGTGGATATCGAGCCGCTGCGGCGAAAGCGGTGAGCAGGTCGAACGGTGACAGAGTTAAGCGTCATCAGCTATAACGTCCGTGTCGATACGACGCAGGATAGGGCCTATGGCTGGGCCGCGCGCCGGGAGGCGGTGACGGCGCTTCTGCGGGAGCGGGGGGCGGCGCTGATCGGGCTGCAGGAGGCGCTGGCGCACCAGCGCGACGATCTTGTGCACGGGCTAGAGGGCTACGAGGCGGTGGGCGTGGGGCGCGACGATGGGGCGACGACGGGCGAGTTCAACCCCATCCTGTACCAGACCGGGCGGCTGCGCCTGTGCAGGCAGGAGACGTTCTGGCTGTCTGAAACGCCGGACGTGCCGGGGAGCATGAGCTGGGGGGCGGGCTACCCGCGGATCGTCACGTGGAGCGAGTTTGAAGCGGCGGGCGGCGGGCGAAGGCTGTTCTTATTCAACACGCACCTGGACCACCAGAGCGAGCGCGCCCGGGAAGAAGGGGCGCGGCTGCTGCGGGCACGCATGGCGGCGATCGCGGGCAGCCGGCCGGCGGTGGTGACCGGCGATTTCAACTGCGAGAGCGGCTCGCGGCCCCTGCAGATTCTGGTCGCGCCGGGAGCGGACGGTCTGGCGCTGCAGGACGCGCAGAACGTAGCCGGGGAGGGCCATGCAGGGCCAGCCGGGACGCTGACCAGCAACTTCCGCGAGCCGCTGGGGCCGAAGATCGACTTCATCCTGGTCACGGCGGGCGTCGAGGTGCTGCGCCATGCCGTGCTCGACGAAAAAGCGGGCGACCGCTTCCCGTCTGACCACCTGCCGGTGCTGGCGGAGATCCGGCTGCGGGACCAGGAAGGAGCCGGGTCTCAGGGGGCGAATTCGAGCTGGCTGTTGTAGAGGCTGGCATAGACACCGCCGCGAGCGATCAGGCCGGCGTGCGTGCCTTCTTCGACGATGCCGGTCCCGTCGAGGACGATAATGCGCCGGGCGTTGCGCACGGTCGAGAGGCGATGGGCGATGACGATGGTCGTGCGGCTGCGGGCCAGCCGGTCCAGGGAGGCCTGGATGGCCCTTTCGCTCTCGTTGTCGAGGGAGCTGGTCGCCTCGTCGAGGATGAGCACGGGCGGATCCTTCAGAAAAGCGCGGGCGATGCTCAGGCGCTGCTTCTGCCCGCCGGAGAGCCGGACGCCCCGCTGCCCGATGTCTGTCTCGTAGCCGTTGGGCAGCCGGACGATAAAGTCGTGAGCGTTGGCCAGGCGGGCGGCGGCGACGATCTCTTCCGGCGTGGCGTCTGGCCGGCCGTAGCGGATGTTGTCGGCGACCGTGCCGGCAAAGAGATAGACGTCCTGATCGACGAGGCCGATGTGGCGGCGAAGGGAGCGCAGGGAGATCTCGCGGACGTCGTGGCCGTCGAGCAGGATCTGCCCGCCGGTGACATCGTAGAAGCGGGGAATCAGCGAGCAGAGGGTCGTTTTGCCGACGCCCGAAAAGCCAACCAGCGCCACGTATTCGCCGGCCCTGATGGTCAGGTCGAGGTTCCTGAGGATGTGATCGCCGCCGTTGCGATAGGTGAAGTTCACGTTGCGGAACTCGATGGTCCCGCGAACGCCGGAAAGCTCAATAGCGCCGGGCGCATCCTGGATGTCGGCGTCGATCTCCATGACCTCCATGAAGCGGTCAAAGCCGGTGACGCCATCCTGGTAGAGCCGGGCGAAGTTGGCCAGCCGGTGGACGGGCTCGACGAGGATACCCACGTAGAGCAGGTAGACCAGCAAATCGGCCAGGTCCAGATGACCACCGGCCAGTCGCGCGCCGCCGAAGATGACGACGGCGACGGTGATGAGGTGGGTAAAGGCGATCATGCCGCCAGAGAAAGCGGCCTCGCTGCCGTAGCCGTCGCGCCGGCTGGCCAGGAAACGGCTGTTTGCGGCGGCGAACTTCTGCCTTTCGACGTCCTCATTGGCAAAGGACCTGACCACGCGCACGCCGGAGAGGGCGTCTTCGACCTGAGCGTTGATGTCGCCGATGCGCTCTTTGCTCTGGCGGAGGGCGCGGTTCATGCGCCGGTTAAAATAGAGCGCGTAGACGGTCATGACCGGCAGAAAGAGCAGGATGAGGATGGTCAGCTCGACGCTGATGGTCAGGGAGACGGCGATCACGCCAAACAGGGTGAACAGGCCGATCAGCAGATCTTCGGGGCCGTGGTGGCAAAACTCGGCCAGCCAGAAGAGATCGTTGGTGAGCCGCGACATGAGCTGGCCCGTTCGCTGCTCGTCGTAGAAGCGAAACGACAGCTTCTGATACTGGTCGAAGAGATCGCGGCGCATATCCCGCTCGATGAGCGCGCCCATGAGATGGCCGCGATAGTCGACAAACAGGGTGCAGAGGGTCAGGATGGC
>JAAYYY010000460.1 GCA_012515125.1 Chloroflexota bacterium | reverse complement strand
GCTTCCAGGTACCAGTCGGCGAAGTCGCTCCAGAGGAAGTCGTAAATCTGCCGGCCGGCCTCGCCGTACTGGTAAGCGTCCATCAGCCGGTTGGTGGCGGCGATGGTCTCGCTCAGCCGGGTGAGGATCCACTGGTCGGCGGCGGTCAGCGGCAGGGGCTCGCCGGGCGGGGGCGCGTCGTCGCGGCCGGCGCGGTCCAGGTTGCGGACGACGAGGCGGGCCATGTTCCAGATTTTGTTGCCGAAGTTGCGGTTGCTGGCGACCTTTTCCAGGGAGAGGTTGAGGTCCTGGCCCGGCGTGCCGCCGGTCAGCAGGGTGAAGCGCAGGGCGTCGGCGCCGTACTCGGCGATGACCTCCAGCGGATCGACGACGTTGCCGTAGGTCTTGCTCATCTTGCGCCCGTGCTCGTCGCGCACCAGGCCGTGCAGGTAGATGGTGTGGAACGGGATGTCGTTGAGGTAGACGAGGCTGCTCATGACCATGCGGGCGACCCAGAAGAAGAGAATGTCGTAGCCCGTCTCCATGACGTCGGTGGGGAAGAAGCGCTTCAGGTCCGGCGTCTCGTCGGGCCAGCCGAGGGTGCTGAAGGGCCACAGGGCGCTGCTGAACCAGGTGTCGAGCACGTCCGGGTCCTGCTCCAGCGTCACGCCGGGGCCGTAGCGCTTGCGGGCCTCGGCGTAGGCGGCCTCTTCGTCATGGGCGACGACGATCTGCGCCTCGTCGCCGTTGGCATACCAGACGGGGATGCGGTGGCCCCACCAGAGCTGGCGGCTGATGGTCCAGGGGCGGATATTCTCCAGCCAGTTCTCCCAGACGCGGACGAAGCGCTCCGGCACGATGCGGATGCGCCCGCGCCTGACGGCGGCGAGGGCCATCTTTGCCATCGGCTCGGCGTCCACGAACCACTGGCGGCTGACCAACGGCTCGATAATCTCGCCGCCGCGCTGGCTGCGCGGGACGTTGAGCGTGTACGGCTCTTCCTTGAGGACCAGGCCCGCTTCTTTCATGTCGGCCCATAGGCGCTGGCGGGCCTCGAAGCGGTCGAGGCCGGCGTAGGGGCCGGCGTTTTCGTTGAGCGTGGCGTCGCGGTTCATGATGTTGACCGTTTCCAGGCCATGCTTCTTGCCAATCTCGAAGTCGTTGGGGTCGTGGCCGGGCGTAATCTTCAGCGCGCCGGTGCCGAAGGCGCGGTCCACGTAGTCGTCGGCGATGATCGGAATCTCGCGCCCCAGTATGGGCACGAGGGCCGTGCGGCCGATGTACTCCCGGTAGCGCTCGTCCTCCGGGTGGACGGCGACGGCGGTATCGCCGAGGATCGTCTCCGGGCGGGTGGTGGCGACGGGGATGGCGCCGCCGCCCTGCACCGGGTAGTGGAAGTAGTAGAGCGTGCCCGGCTCCTCGTGGTACTCCACTTCCAGGTCGCTGACGGCGGTCTGCAGGCCGGGCGACCAGTTGACGAGGTATTCGCCGCGATAG
Source organism: Chloroflexota bacterium (assembly GCA_012515125.1). Taxonomy (GTDB): domain Bacteria; phylum Chloroflexota; class Anaerolineae; order Promineifilales; family Promineifilaceae; genus JAAYYY01. The sequence continues at coordinate 1,147 of JAAYYY010000460.1, read as the reverse complement.
ATGAGGCCCATGCGGTAGAGACGGACGAACGCTTCGTTGACGGCGCGCACCAGCCCGTCGTCGAGGGTGAAGCGCTCGCGGCTCCAGTCGCAGCTTGCGCCGAGGCGGCGAAGCTGGCGGGTGATGTAGCCGCCGTACTGGTTCTTCCAGGCCCAGGTGCGCTCCAGGAAGGCTTCGCGGCCGATTTCCTGGCGGCTGGTGCCCTCTTCGCGGAGGCGGCGCTCGACCATGAGCTGGGTGGCGATGCCGGCGTGATCGACGCCGGGAACCCAGAGCGCGGCGTAGCCCTGCATGCGCGCGCGACGGATCATCAGGTCTTCGAGGGCGACGAACATGGCGTGGCCCATGTGAAGCTCGCCGGTGACGTTGGGCGGGGGGATGCTGATGACAAACGGCTCGGCGTCAGCAGGGCGCACTTCGGGGCGGAACCAGCCGCTCTCTTCCCACCACTGGTAGAGGCGTTCTTCGGTGGCGGCAGGGTCGTAGGCTTTGGGCATGTCGGGCACGGGGAGCGTCTCCTTGGAGCTTTAAGCTTTAAGCTGTAAGCCGTAAGCCTGCGGCTTATGGCTTATGGCTCAGGGCTAAAAGCTTATCGCTTTGGGCGAGTTGGGGCAAGCGGGTTGATGGGGATGATTGCGTATGATTTTGTGCGCCGTATGGTAGGTCGGGTTTGTTGGCCATTGACTATTGGCTGGGCATTTGCCGGTAGGGGCAGGGCAGGCCGGCAACCATCGTGCTGGAAACGAACCTCCTTCACCCCGGCCTGCCCCGCCCGTCTGCCGCGACGCGGGGCTGGCAGGCCGGGACGGCGTTGGTGGTGGAAATGGCGAGCTTCTTCCGGCCTGCCAGCCCCCTACGCAATGCCCATCTATTCAGTGATCTCCAATCAACCCGCCGCCAGGGCTTGACTACGCTGGCAACGATGTAGCGCGATTTTGCAAATCGCGCGCGGAGCCACGGGGAGCGATTTGGAAAAACGCTCTACAACAAGGGTGCTTCGCAGAAGAGAAGGTGACGGGGGGAAAGACCTGACAGGTTTCTGAAAACCTGCCAGGTCTTGCTTGCGTGAGGCCGGCCTTATTCGGTCTCGGTCTCGTTCTTAGCCACAATCGGGAAGTAGAGGACGGTCACGGGCGGCAGGGTGATG
>JAAYYY010000459.1 GCA_012515125.1 Chloroflexota bacterium | reverse complement strand
TCACCTGGACATTCCGCGTCGTCCGCGGACAGGTCACCGACGAAGTGCTGACCGCCTGTATGGAGGCTGACCTGCTCAGCCTGGGCGCGACAAGCCGGTCGCTGACGCAGAAGAGCCGCCTGGGCTCCACCGCGCGCGAAGCCACACAGCGTTCGCCGCGTTCTATCCTGCTGGCGCGCCGGCCCAGCGAGATGGATTGGCCGGTCGCCGTCACGTACGACGGCTCGGCCCTGGCCCGGCGCGGCCTGGCTGCCGGCATCCGCCTGGCCCAGCGCTACGAGAACAATCTGATTGTCTTCGTGTTGGGCGAGAATCGTGAGTCAGCAGCGCCTCTGGTAGAGCAGGTACAGCGCATGACCGAGCCCACACCTGTCCACGTGGACTTCCGCTTCGTAGACGCAGGTGACGTCGAACAACTGGTGACGCAGCTGCAGAACCAGAGCTGCAGCCTGGTCATCCTCGCCGGAGAGGCGCCTCTGCTGCTTGGCGAATCGCTGCAGGCGCTCCTCGACGGCCTCGACTGCCCGGTAATGGTGATCCGTTAGCGCATGCCGGCCTCCGCACGCTCTACCGGCTAACGGCCAACAGCTTGCTCTGACAATCATGGACTTTTTGCCAGTCGATCTGGACGTGCTGGTAAGGCACCTCCTGAAACTGGTCGGCGCCTTCTTGCTGACGTTACCTGTGGCCTGGAATCGCGAAAAGGCGACTCAGGCAATGGGCCTGCGTACCTTTCCGCTGGTTTCGGTCGCCAGCTGTGGCTTCGTCCTGTTAGGCCAGCAGGTGCTTGCCGACGCACCGGATGCTCAGGCGCGGATCATCGCCGGCCTGATGACGGGCATCGGCTTCATCGGCGGCGGCGCCATCATCAAGTACGAAGGTAGCGTGTACGGGACGGCGACTGCCGCCAGCATCTGGGGAACCGGACTCATCGGCGCCGCCGTTGCCTACGGGCGTTATGAGATCGCCGTTCTCGTCAGCTTGCTCAACTTTGGCCTGTTGATCGCCCTCCAGCCCCTGAAGGCGAACATCCAGAACAACGCCGAAGGTCACAACGAGCGGCCGGGTACAGACCCGAATGACGACTAGCGTGGCGCAACAATATGTCCGCCGCGTCGTATAGAGTCGTGAAAGGCTAGCGTCAGGTGGAGGAAATAATCATGTACGAAGACGTGGATAAGCTGAAAGAAGAGGAGCGGGGGACAGTCGTAGCCGAGCCGGAAGCAAAGGGCGGCGGCCTGTTTATTGGGCTGATTCTGATTGCCCTGGGGATATTCTTCCTGGCGCGCAATTTCTTCGGCTTCGAGATGTTCGAAAACTGGTGGGCGCTCTTCATTCTCATTCCCGCTGTGGGCAGCTTTTCGCGCGCCTACAGCCAGTATCGAGCCACCGGCAGCTGGCGGGGCGCAGCGGGCCGCTCGCTGACCGGCGGATTGCTCATCACGGCCATCGCCCTCAACTTCCTGTTCGATCTGGATATCGGCCGTTACTGGCCCGTCCTGCTGATCATCCTCGGCTTCAGCCTGCTCCTGCAGCGCGAGTAGCGATGACGAAGACAGGCCAGAAGCTGCGACTGACTTCCCGGCGCAGCTTCCGGCCTGTCCCAACCTCATCGTCCGCGCCCGGATCGGCCTACGGGTGCAGATACTGCTTGAAGAAGTCTGTAATCGCGTTGTAGACCCGGACGCGATTGTCGAACTTAAGGACGTCGTGCCCTTCGTCCGGCAGCATCAGATAATCCACAGTCTTGCCCAGCTCCCGCAGATGCTCGACCAGCTCGCGGCTCTCGATTTCGCGCACGCGCGGGTCGTTGTTGCCCTGGATGACCAGGAGCGGGGCGCTGATGTTGTCGATATGGGTACGCGGCGAGCGCTCGACCAGAAACTCTCGTTCCGTCTCCGGATCGCCGACAAGCGCAGCCATGAACGGCTTCCACGTCTCCGGCACGCGCTCGGCAAACGTGATCAGGTCATAGGGGCCGAACATGTCTACGGCGGCTGACCACAGCTCCGGGTGGCGCCCGGCAAGCGTCAGCGTCATGTAGCCGCCATAGGAGCGCCCAACCACGCCGGCGCGGCCCGTGTCTATCCGCGGGTCCTGCGGCAGCACCTCGGTCATCGCGTGCACGTGGTCCAGCCGGTCCTGCCCGCCCCAGTCGCGAACGACGTGCTTCATGTAGGCGAAGCCGTAGCCCGTGCTGCCGCGTACGTTGGGCACGAAGACGGCAAAGCCGCTTAACGTCAGGAACTGGATGAGCGGCATGGAGAACCAGGCAAAGTCGGGCCGTTCCTGACCCTGGGGCCCGCCGTGGATGTAATAGATGAGCGGGCGCGGACCCTCGTAGCCCAGCTCGGCGCCCGGCAGGTAGAGGCGGGCGGAGACGCGCAGCCCGTCGTAGCTGGTGAAGGAATAATCCTCGCCGGCCGAGAGCAGATGGGCAGGGATGCCCAGAAGGCGCTCGTCGGTATGGCGCACCAGGTTGTCCCGCCGGCTGCCCTCTATCGTGTATAGCTGGGTGGGCGACGTTGCCGTGGAGAAGCTCAGGGCAAAACGGTCCCCGGCCGGGTCGTACGTCGCCGACTCCAGCACGCCGTTTGCCAGCCGTCCCTGGCCCACCAGCACGTGCAGCACGCGCATGACGCAGCTTTCCAGGTCAAGTTGCGCTTCATAAAGCCACGACGCGCCGTCGATGTTGTACCTGAGCAGATAACGCTCCTCGCCGGATGGATGGTCCAGCTTCTCCAGCCCTTCCAGCTCCCCCTCGCCCTCATGCACGAGCCCCTGCACTTCGAGGGCTTCGGCATTGGCTGGCGCCTTGAGTGGCATGAAACCCACCCCGAACCGGTCGTCGAAGAGAATGGAGCGGAAGATCAGACCCTGCTCGTCAGGCGTGAAGTAGAGCTCGTTGATGCCTGTAGGCGCCACCTCTTCGCCGGGCTCGCGCAGGGCCAGCGGCTTGCCATAGAGCAACGCCGGCTCCTCCGTGTCACCGAGCCGCCGCGTAAACACCACGTTGTCGCCGGCCCCATAGCTCTCCAGCAGGATGAAGGTGTCGTGGCCGGCGTTGTGGCCGGCCGGTATGCCCGCGTAGCGGCTCTCATTCAGCAGCGTCAGCTCGCCCGTCGTAATATTCGCCAGATAGCTGCGCGTGAGCGGCCGGTCGTTCGCATCGGCTATGAAGTAGACGACGTTTTGTTCAAGGTCCGGCGCCAACATGTCCACGCGATGGTTAGCCAGCTCCTCGGCGAAAAGCGGCTGTGGATAGCCGCCACTCACCGGCACGAGCATCGGCCTGTACTGCTCGTCGCCGTCGTTGTCGATCATCACAAGGATCTGCTCCAGC
>JAAYYY010000458.1 GCA_012515125.1 Chloroflexota bacterium | reverse complement strand
TGGGACGGCGAATTCGGGCGCAGGCGGTTCAGGGGAGGGCAGGCCCGCCCGCGCCGGCCGGCAGCCCGCCGGCCTATGGCGCGGACACAGGGCCGCCGCCCGGCTGCGCGCTTCGCGCCGACACGCCGGCGTCGCCGCCCCGGACCCCGCCCGCATCAGCGCCGTCGTCGTCGTCGCTTCATCATGGCGGGACGGCAGATGATGGGGCCGCCCTCACCACAGCAGGGGACCGAGTACATGCGCTGGGTGCAGAACGCACTCAACCAGATCCTCGGCCGCCAGCTGCCGGAGAACGGCATCGCCGGGCCGGAGACGCGCGACGCGGTTCGCGAATTCCAGAGCAGCCGGGGCCTGCCAGTAACCGGCCTTGTAGGCCCCAAAACGGAAGAGGCGCTCACCGCGGCCCTGGCCGAAAAACAGCCGGCCGCAGCTGGCAATGGTAACGGTGAGCCCGAACCTGCGCCCGGTAACGGCAGCGGCGCCCCGCCAGAGCCGGCCGCCGAATTCGAGCTGATGGAAAGGGAGTGGCAGCGCGAGGTGAACCGCAGCAGCCGGCTCTACATCCGCTGGGTGCAGCAGTCGCTAAACAAGATCCTGGGCCTGCGCCTGGCCGACGACGGCATCATGGGCCCGCTGACGCGCAGCGCCGTACGCAGCTTCCAGCAGAAGTACAGCCTGGCCGTTGACGGCGTCGTCGGGCCACAGACTGAGCGCGCGCTGATTGCCGCCGGGGCCGGGAACCCGCCCGGCAGCGCGACCACCCCAGGCTCCTATATCCCGCCGACAACGCCTGCGCCGTCAACCGGAAGCGGGCAGACCCTGCGCAGCCGGATCGCGCAGATCGCGGTGCAGGAATGGCAGCGCTGGCGGCAGGGCGCCGCACAAGAGTGTAATTCCTCCATGCGTGCCGTGCTAGAAGATTACTGGCGTACCGGCGTCGGCTGGGTGCCCAGCCAGTCCAACTACTGCTCCAGCGTGGCCTGGAGCGCGGCCTTCATCTCCTGGGTCATGCGCCAGGCAGGCGCAGGCAGCGCGTTCCGCTATTCCAGCGCGCATACCGACTACGTGGGCGCAGCCAAGCAGAACCGGCTGGCCAACAACAGCAACCCGTTCAAAGCGTACCGCATCAGCGAAGTCGCGCCCCGTGTGGGCGACTTGGTTTGCATGGAGCGCAGCAACAGCGGCGTGACCTACGACAACGTCGATCAGGGTTTCCGGTCCTCGCACTGTGACATCGTCGTCGCGGTGAACCCAGGCAGCATCACGACTATTGGCGGTAACTTGAGCGACTCGGTCCGGCAGAACCGCCCGGTGCCCACCGACGCTAACGGCCGCGTCACGAAGGCCGGATACTACGCGATTGTGCGCGTAGGCGATTGAGGGTCCGATTAGCCGGCGGAGTTCCGCCCAGGGAGACCGGTGATGAGAGAGCACAATCTGATTCGACCGCGACGTGTCCGCTCCCTGCACGATGGGGCAGCCGCGCTGCAGATGGAATGGGATGGGGAGACGAGCCGTACGGACCCGGCGTACGTCCGCTGGATACAGCAGAGCCTCAACAAGGCACTGGGATTGAGGCTGGCAGCCGACGGGAAGATGGGGCCGCAGACCCGCAGTGCAATCCGCCAGTTCCAGAAACGGAAAGGCCTGGCGGCGGACGGCATCGTGGGCAGTCGAACGGAGGCTGCCCTCAAAGCTGCAACCGGCGTATCCGCCCCGGCGAAAGCGCCCTCTTTCCGCTACGTGAAAGGTTTTGCCGGCCCGAACGCGGAATGTGTGGCCGCCCTCAGGAGGGCGGGCAAAACGGAAGCGGAGGCGCTGACAATCATCAACACCCAGATCGGCGTGGCGGTGACGATGCTGCGCAAAGCGGCAGCCGATCTGCAGCGTGGCAAGCGTTCGACCGCGACCAGAAACCGTTTCCTCAACATCTTCCGGGTCAGGCCAGAGTTCGTACCGACCTGGCTGAAGCCGACGGCGACTATTAAAGACCGGGGCGACGTCGTGGCCGTGCGCTGCAGCCGGGTGGCCGACCTGCTGGCGAGCGGGCGCATCCGCTTCTTCTGCGCCATCAACTCGACCAACTGCCCGGACTGCGGGAACGACAACAGCGACTTCGCCTGCTCGAGCTGGGGCGATGAAAGCACGGCGCCGGCCCGCAGCAACGTCATCTGTCTGGGCAACGGCTTCTGGGACGACATGAAGGCCGGGCGGACAGACTCGCTACTGTCTACGCTGATGCACGAGCCGTTCCACATCTACTTCGGCAAATATGTGACGAGCCACCGCGCCGATGCCGGCAAGTTTGGCGGCATCAACTGTCTTGTGCAGTTCGTCTTTGAGGCGAACGGCCGGACCACCCCCGCTCGCGTCAGCCAGCGCTGCCGGGATATGGCCGTGCGCAACGAGCTGGAGGCAGCACTGGAGATGGAAGCCACAGCAGTGCCGACGAGTACCTGCCTGCGCTCCTTTGCCGTGGAGGGCTTCGGGTACACGAGAAGCACGCTGACCTCATCGCAGAAGAGCCGCGTCGCAAGCATCGCTCTGAACCTCTACACCGGCGCCGGTAACGTACCGCCGCTATCGCGGGTAAAACAGGTGAGAATCACCGGTTTCGCAAGTGGTACGAGGCGGCTCGATCTGCACGCACAGCGCCGTGCCAAATCAGTCTCGGAAGAACTGGTAAGACAGTTGCAGGACCTCGGCGCCGTCGACCGGGATATTGCCAAAATCAGTATTGATCATCCCATAACCAAACCCGTGAAGAGTCAGGGTGCCTCTGACGCTCGGTTTCGTAAGGTCGAGATCTGTGTCGTCAGATCGGCCCGGCCCGCTGGGCCTACACCGCCTGTGAAGGTGAACCTGGTGGATATGTTGAGAAGAGTGCCAATCACTACGCTTGGGCGGAGTCCCGCCGAGCGACTGCAGCTGCAAAATCTGCGCAACTTTCTGGCGCGGGGTCTGGCCGGAGAACGTATTGACGATCGCTACTGGCAGTTCTCCGTCCTCGACGGCCTCGGTCGGGAAAGGAACTGCGGCTGGACTGGCGGGATCATCGGGGTGAAGCGTAGCAAAAGACCACAGCAGGCGCTGGCCAACTTCAAGCGCAACTGCGCGACGGCGCGCGACGTCGAGAAAGTGGGTCAATGTCTGAAGAATATTCACGACGCCGTGCTGTGCCATATCAATGCCTTGCTAAAGTGGGCTGATCAAACGCGTGGTGATACACGGCTGCGCGACTCCGCAGAGTGCGCCTGGCTACTCGAGCTACAGGCAGCCAGCCGTCGAAACAAACCGAAGAGTATCTACTCTTGCTTTATAGCGCTTCTTGGCGATGAAGTGGGGCACGTATGCACGTAGGCCACACGAGATCGATGGTGAACGCACGGAGGACGCCTGGATGATCATCGACTGCCACTGCCACGCCGGAAAAGGCGACGGGCTGACCGGTCCCTGGGACACGGCGGCACCGCTCCGCGATTATCTGCGGCGGGCGGCGCAGGCCGGCATCGAGCGTACCGTGCTCTTCGCAGCCTTCCATTCGGACTACCGCGAGGCGAACCGGCAGGTGGCGCGTATCGTCGCCACCTGCCCCGATCGTTTCTACGGTTTCGCCTTCGTGCACGCCGAGCGGGACCGGGGCCGGGCCGCCGCCCTGGTCAGGGAAGCGGTCGAGGTTCATGGCTTCGCCGGCATCAAGGTCCACCGCCACGATGCGCGCATCTCACGCGAGATCTGCGAGGTGGCCCGGGATTACCGTCTGCCCGTACTCTACGACGTGATGGGCGAGGTGATCATCTGCGAGCTACTGGCCGAAGAATACCCAGAGGTCAATTTCATCATCCCGCACCTGGGCAGCTTCGCCGACGACTGGCGCGCCCAGGCGGCCTTCCTGGCTCACCTGGAGCGGCACGCCAACATCTACACCGACACCTCTGGCGTGCGCCGCTTTGACCTGCTCGTTCAGGCCGTCCGGCGCGCCGGGCCGCACAAGATCCTGTTCGGCTCCGACGGCCCCTGGCTCCACCCGGGCTTGGAGCTGGCGAAGGTGCGCATGCTGGGCCTGTCGCCGGCCGGCGAGCAACTGGTGTTGGGCGGCAACTTCCTGCGGCTCGTCGAATCGCAACCTGTCGTCCGGCGAAATACGGCGGCAGCGCAGCCAATGAGCGTGAGGCCGGCCTACGGGCCGCCTCGAGACGGCGACCCGTGGGCCGGCAACGGCGCTGCGGGCGGCGCCATCTGGTAAGCGCTTTCCGCCGCCGACTGTAAACCGGTTTACACCTTCCCACAACCGTGGTGTTATACTGTGCGTGGTTCATCACTGATCCAGCCCACGTCTTTCCCTGCATCCTGAGACAGCCCCAAACCACGCCAGCTTATGCGGCCGTGCTCTGCCCGGCCCGATGAGGCATTCTATGGCGTTCCAGCTTTCCTTCCGGGTGAATCTCGCCGCCAACGCCCAACTTGTCCTTTCCAGCCGGCTGCTGCAGCTACCGGCAGTGGAGCTTCAGGAGCTGCTGCGGCGCGAGCTTGCCGAAAACCCCGCCCTGGAGCGGCTGCATTGGCCTGGTCCGGCCGTCACATCTGAGCCAGATTACGACGACCGCCTGGAGCAGTTCCCGGCTTGCCCCACGGCGCAGGCCCAGCTTGAAGCGCAGCTCCGGCTGCTGTCTGGCGAGGGCGAGCGCGAGGTCGCCATCTACCTGCTGCACTGCCTGAACGAGCATGGTTACCTGGAGCAGCAGACGGCCGACATTGCCGCCGACCTCGGCATTTCCGTCGAACGCGTGGAACAGGGGTTGCGTGCTTTGCAGCGGCTGGAGCCGCCGGGTCTGGGCGCGCGTGATCTGCGCGAATGCCTGCTGCTGCAGTGCCGGCATCTCGGCGACGCCGGCTCAGAAGGGGCCGTCGCCCGGCGCATCCTGCAAGAAGCGTGGGATGATTCCGCCGCCCAGCGCTGGGCTGCTGTTGCCCGCCGGCTGCACATCTCGCGGGCCGAGCTTGACGCAGCACGCCTCTTTATCCGCCGCCGGCTTTATCCCTACCCGCTGCTTCTCCTGCCCGGCGACGGCGTAGAAAACGCGACTTTCCGGCAGGCCGATCTCGTCATCCGGCGGGAGCGCACGGCCGGCGGATACACGGGCTACGTGCTGGAGCTGCCCGGCGAATCCACCGTCGCGTTACAGATCAGCGCCAGCTTCACCGAGGCCCGTCAGGCAGAGCTTTCGCCGGGCGAGCGGGCCTGGATCGACGAGCATGTCCAGCGGGCGCGGCTGCTGATCAACGCTGTGGCGCAGCGCTGGCAAACGCTGCGGTGCATCGGCGACTTTCTGATCGCCGAGCAGCAAGAATTTCTCGACAGAGGCCCGCTCTACCTGAAACCCCTCACGCGCGCTGAGGTCGCCAGCGCGCTGGCCCTGCATCCGAGCACGGTGGGGCGGGCGGTGCGTGACAAGGTCGTGCAGCTGCCTGACGGGCAGCTCACCCTGCTCAAAGATTTCTTTGATGATTCTCT
>JAAYYY010000457.1 GCA_012515125.1 Chloroflexota bacterium | reverse complement strand
GCCGGGGGCACGATCTGGCCGCCTGGGTAGCAGCGCAGCTTGACCTCGGACTTGCCGCCGATGGCACCGATATCGCCGTCCGGGATGGGCGCGTGGTGGTCACCCGGCCGGTTTACGCCGGCAAGCTGCTCTCGGACGTCTACGTTACCGAAGGCGTCCAGGTCGTCACCCTGCGCAGCCGCGCGTTTGCGCCTGCCAGCGCCACCGGCGGCAGCGGCGAGGCCGAATGGGTGCAGCCCGCCGTGAGTGAGGAGCAGATCGGCGCCACCGTACAGGGCTTCGAGAGCGCGGGCAGCGTGGTCAGCCTGACCGATGCCCGGATTATCGTCAGTGGGGGGCGAGGCGTAGGCGGGCCGGAAGGCTTCGCGCCCATCCGCGGGCTGGCTGAGGTAATCAACGCAGCGGTCGGCGCTTCGCGCGCTGCCGTGGACGCCGGCTGGATTCCGTACGAGCATCAGGTGGGCCAGACGGGCAAGACGGTCAGCCCCGACCTCTACATTGCCAGCGGGATCAGCGGCGCCATCCAGCACCAGGCGGGCATGCGCACGGCGAAGGTCATCGTCGCCATTAACAGCGACCCGGAAGCGCCTATCTTCAAGCTCGCCAATTATGGGATTGTCGGCGATCTCTTCCAGATCTTGCCGGCGCTCACCGAGGAGTTCCGCAAGCGGCTCGGCTAGCTGTTCCACCACGCGCGTCTGCCCGGAGTGGGCGACGGGTATAAAAGAGCAAAGGACAGGGGCAACGCACCGCCGTTGCCCCTGTTGGATTTCAGAGGCGGGCTTCCTATAATCAGTAGTCACGATAAGCGCCGCGGGCTCTCGCCTGCAGGCCGGCAAGGAGAGAGCGTACTGGACGATAACGAACTCCTACAAGGTCTGGTGATTAAGGCTCAGAGCGGCTTCTTCACCGTCAGAACTGAACAGGGTGATTATGTGTGCCAGATCCGGGGGCGGCTTCGCCAGGAGCGAAAGGAGAGCGATCTGGTCGCGGTCGGGGATCGGGTCACCATTTCCCTCGTCGATGAGACGACCGGACTGATCGAAGACGTCGCCGAGCGCGAAAGCGCCCTGTCACGCGCGCGGCCGGCTCCCGGTGCGCGCCAGATGCTCTCCGATCGCGAACAGGTCCTCGTCGCCAATCCGGATCAGGTTGTATTCGTCTTCTCCATACGCGAGCCGGCGCCGAGCCTGCGCAAACTCGATCGTTTTCTGGTGGTTGCGGAGATGAACCAGTTGCCGGCCATCATTTGCGTCAACAAGGTAGATCTGGCGGAGCCAGGGGAAGCTGAAGGTACATTTGGCCTATATGAGAAAATCGGATATGATGTTATGTATACCAGCGCCGAGAGCGGCGAGGGTATTGCGGAGTTAAGAGAGGCGCTCCGCGATAAAATCTCCGTGCTGGCGGGTTCTTCGGGTGTGGGCAAAACGAGTCTGCTCAATGCCATACAACCGGGATTGGGGTTGAAGGTGCGCGAAGTCAGCGAGGCCACAGGCAAAGGAGTCCATACCACGCGCCATCTCGAGCTCTTCGAGCTAGACATTGGCGGCTATGTCGCCGACACGCCGGGCATTCGCGCCCTGGCGCTCTACGATGTCGAGCCGCACGAGCTGGACGGCTATTATCGGGAGATCGCGCCGCTGGTTGCCTACTGCCAGTTCAGCGATTGTACGCACCGCCACGAGCCTGGCTGCGCGGTGCGGGCTGCGGTTGAGGCGGGTGAGATCAGCCGGGTGCGCTACGAAAGCTACCTGCGCTTGCGTGAAGAACACGAGGAACTGGATGACGCGGCTTTTTGAGGGACGGTAGATGCGGAGGCGGGTTGTCTTCCTCCCGGTGCTTCTGGCAGCCTTCTTCATGGCCGGCTGTGAGATGGCTGCGCCGACTCCCGTGCCCACGCCCGCCACTTACGCGATCGCCCCCGTCTTTGAGGAATGGTATACGCTGTTCGGCCCGGAGTTGCTGGGAGCGCCGATTACAGGACAGTGCCTGCCCGGAGACGGCATGGTTGTCCAGTATTTCGAGCACGTGCGGCTGGAGCAGACGACCGACGGAACCATCCAGTTCTATCCGTTGGGGCAGTGGGCATTGAGCGGCGTGCGCAGCCGGGTCGCCGCTCCTGTACCTGCCGATAGCCGGTCGCGCATCTTCCCTGAGACCGGCTACGCGGTCCAGGGTGAGTTTCTCACCTTCTACGAAGAGAACAACGGCGAGCAGCTCCTCGGCCCGCCGCTCTCTGAACAGCTCGTGGAAGGGGATCTGCGCGTTCAGTATTTTCGCAATGGGCGGCTAGAGTGGCGACCGGAAGCTCCGCCCGACCGGCGCGTACAACTGGGCAGTCTGGGTCAGGCACATTACCAGCAGAACGGCGGCAACGGCCTGCAGTGTGCTCTTCTCGCGCTTCTTGATACCACAGCCCAGCCGCAGCAGGTTGACCTGTATGTGTGGCTGGGAGCTCCCATCCTATTCAGCACGAACGACGAGCAAATCGTCTACGTACGGGCCACCGGGCCGAATGGTTCGCCGGTAAGCGGAATCACGATCCGAGTTAACGTACACTATGATGGGGAGACGATTGAGGTTCCTCTGGGAGAAACGGATCAAGAAGGTTTGGCCATCGGCTCTCTCAGGCATATCAGCTTTGAGCCTGAAGCGGAAGTGAGGCTGGAGATAACGGCCCACAACGGCGATGGGGTGATTCTGGGCCGCACCACGACCTCCTTCACCACCTGGTGGTAAGACCAGGCCCCCGGCCCGCCGGCCGGGGGCCTTTTTTGTCATTCGTTACGGGCGACGTCGCCGCGTCCCGGCGACGATGCCCAGAGCCAGCAGCGGCAGAACTGCTGCGCCGCAGAGCGGCGTGGCCCGCGTGGCCCTCTGGCCTGGCTGGTCAGCGGTCGGGTCAGGTTCAACGCCCGCCGGCTGCCCGGCGGGAGTCGCCGAGGGCAGGGGCAGGGGGGCGCTCTCGCCCTCCTCGCCGATGAGATAGGCGCTGCCGTCATGGATCAGGAGCAGGCGGGAGCCCAGCGCCAGGTATTGCCCCAGCTCCGGCGCGGCATCCAGCAGCGAGAAGTAGGCATCGCTGGCAAAGGCTACCGGTTGTGGCGTCTGCCTGCCGGCGTCGAAAGCCGTGTCGATCCACGTCTCCACACCCTCCCAGGTACGCAGGACGAAGGTCTTGCCGCCGACGTTCTGCACTTGCGGCTGCTCGCTGCTGCCTTCGAACATAGGCATTGAAAGCTCGGCGGGCGCTTCTGCCCCGGCCAGGCCCGCAGCCGTGTCCGCCTGCTCCACCGCGGCCTCGCCGGAGACGGCGGCAGGCTCGCGGGCTGCCTCCTCCAGCTCGGTGGCGACGATACCCTCGCGTCCCGCCTGGCTGAAGATGTCATCCTCTTCAATCAGGTAACTGGTGTAAGGAGTGATTATCCCGTAGCGGATGCTCAGGCTGACGATACTCTGCACCCATTCCTCGTTTTCGCCGTGCAGGTGAATTTGCTGCAGGAGATGGCCGATAGCCCTTGTCGCCCAGAGGCGCGGGATGAACTCCGCGCCGCCGCTCTCCTCGAAGCGGATGTCCTCGTAGGTGAACTGCTGCGGCTGGCCATTCACGTCCCCGCGCAGGGTGACGGTCGCCGGGCCACCTTCGCGGTAGCGTCCGGCGAGAACAAGCTGGGTTCCGGCGAAAAGATCGGGCAGGGTCGCCGGGTAGATCTGGTCCACCTGGACGCCGTTCACTTCCAGCTGCAGCTCGGCCAGCACGGGCGTGGACATCTTCGCATAGAAGGCGCTGATCACCTCGTCCAGCGCTTCGCCCGGCCGGACGTAGGTCGTGGTGCCACGATGGTTCTGCGCCAGCCCGTCCAGGAGGACAGTATCCACGTCGTTGCCCACACCAAAGGCAAAGAGCCGGGCGCTGGCCGGGGCTGCGGCGGCCACGGCGTCGAGCAGCCGGGGCGTCTCGACGATCCCTTCTGTCGCCAGCCCGTCCGTCAGGAAGAGAATCGCCAGCGGGCGCTCAGCATCGGCCTGGGCCAGGGCTTCCAGCAGCGCCATGCCGATATTGGTGCCGCCCAACGCTTCCAGCCGGTCGATGAAGCTCAGTGCGTCTTCACGGCTGGACGCGCTTACCGGAGTCAGCTCGGCGGCAAACGGGCTCACGCCGGTGCTGAAGGAGACGATGTTAAAGCGATCTTCCGCGTTCAAATGCTCGACGATGTAGCGGGACGCTTCTTTGGCCTGGGCCATCTTTTCGCCTTCCATACTGCCAGAGGTGTCCAGCACCAGGATAACGTCGCGGGACACGATGGCGCTGGCATCGACGCTCACCGTTGGGGCGACGAGCATGAGGAAGAAGCCATCTTCGCCTGCTTCCTTATAGCTGAGCAGATTGAGGCCGATTTCCTCCGGGCTCACGCTGTAGTAGAGATCAAAATCGCGGTCGGGCGTCACGTCTGCCGCCTCATAGCCGATCGTCGCCCGGAACTCCCCGTCGCGGACGATTGCCACGTCGTGGCTCGGCGAGTAGAGGGTGCGGATTGCTTCGTCGCTTTGCAGCTCGACGTGGATGCGCTGGCTCTCCAGCGGAAGGTTGCTGTAAAGGTTGGTGGATTGCGGGTACACATAGCGGATCAGGCCTGCTTCGGCAGGCAGGACGTGTGTGTACTCGATCTCCACGAGTCGCTCGCCCCCGGCCGGGATGGGAAAGACGTTGGCCTGGATGGCGCTGCTGCCCACGTATTCCAGCAGGGCCGGGTCGCGTAGCTGGCGCACGATTTCGTCGTAGATGGCCCGCGCCTCCGGCGCTTCGAGGATCTTGGCTTCGATAGGCTGCCCGTCTACCCACATCGTCAGCTCGCTCACGACGGCCCCTTCCGGAAGGGGGAAGAGGTAGACGCCTTCGGCGATGCTACTGCCCTTATTGACGAAGAGTTGCTCGACGTGCGTTGTGGCCACCTGATCGGCGATAGTGACGTCCACCCGCTGGTATTCGATCTTCAACATCTCGGCAGGCCAGACGGGCGGCATCGGGGGGAAGGGCGGCTCGGGGGGAATGGGTTCCTGTGCGGCAGCAGCGTCCATGTGAGCGAGACTGCTCGCCAGCAGGAGGAACAAAATAAACAGGATTATGCGGCGTTTCATGGGATGAACCTCCTTCTTCTCTTTCGGACTTCTATGGTTAGCGCGCCAACCAGAAGACGCTAAAGAGCGAGAGGAAGTTCCCCCGGCGTGCGGGTGAGGCCGGCAGCTAGTACGGCGGCTTGTCCACCGGCGGCGCGACGGCGAGGAAATCGTGGGCGAAGCGACGGCTGTAATCGCCCAGCAGCTCCTGCACGCGCTCGGCGCTCTCCGACCGCACAATCACGCCAGCATGCTGCTTCTTGTGTAATCGCCAGACAACCTCGGAATCGGCGTAACCGGAGAGATCAGGCCACTCCTGGCGGGCCAGGCAGACGAGCAGCCCGGCGTGTCCGGTCTCTGGCGTGGGCGGTGTATAACTCTCCCCGCGTATCTCCGCGACTTCCATCCTGGCCCATTCGTGCCAGAGGTTCACGCCTGTCGCGGACTGCACCATCTCGTGGATGTTCGCCCCGCCGACGCGCGCCGCCGTCTCCAGGAAATAGAGCGTGCCATCCTCGCCGCGGATGAACTCCGTATGGGTCGCGCCGCGCACCATGCCCAGCGCCTTCTGCAGCCGCTTGTTGAGCGCCAGCAGCTCCCGTCCGACCTCGTCCTCCGGCGGCAGGGTGCGGGTGATGAAAACGCCGCCGCCGTGAGCTACATCCATCGGCGGCTGGCCGTACTTGCTGGCAATCGAGAAGACGATCTCGCCGTCCACCACAAGGCCGTCCACGTGGTAGACCTCGCCGGGCACGTACTGCTCGAGCAGAAAGAAGGATTGTTCGTCGCCTAACTCGTTCAGCCAGTGCCACAACTCGTCGCGGTGCTGGATCTTCTTGATGCCCATCGCGCCGGCCTCAGAACGCGGCTTCAACACCCACGGCGGCGACACATCCTCGGTGAAGGCGTGCAGCGCCTCGTAGTTGAAGACGGGCGAGAAGGCCGGGACCGCCAGCCCACCGGCGCTCGCCTCCATACGCATTGCCAGCTTATCGCGGAAATGGCGGGCCAGCGTCGTGCCCATGCCGGGCAGCCGCAGATGCTCGCGAAGCTGGGCCGCAGTCTCTACATCATAATCGTCCAGAGGGATAATGCGATCGATCCGCCGCTCGCGCGCCAGGTAGCTCACGGCATAGGTGATGTCGGGCTGCGCGCCGACCTCCGGCATCAGGTAACGTTCGTCGATGCTCGTCATCGGCCACGCTTCGTCGGCCAGCTTCTCTTTGGTGATCAGGATGACGTGGCAGCCCAGCTCGTCGGCCTTCTCCAGGAACGGCTCTCCCTTAAAGTAGCTCGCCAGGCACAGCAAAGTGGGGGTCATTTCACTCTCCATGGGATAGCTCTCAGCGCTTCGCCACGATAAAGGTGGGGACGGACGAACCACCTCCGGCGGTGACGTTGAGCAGTGGATCGGTCGCCAGCCGCGTCAGACAGCCGTCTACAAAGGCGCCGTAAAAGATGAACGGGGCTGTGTCCAGCATGCGGTCGTAGATGACGAGCTGCCCGTCCACGACGCTGGGGTAAGGCTCGCGGGGGATGACGACTTTCTCCTGCACGACGTGCGGCCCTTGCAGCGCCCTCTGGACCGCCGCTTCCCATTCCGAGTCGTCCACCAGCCAACCGAGGACGATGCCATGCCCGCCGTAGTCGTCGTTGGGCTTCAGCACCATCCGATCCTTATGGGCCAGAATGAACGGGATCAGCTCGACATTCTGCCCGTTATAGGTCGTATGCCGCTCTTCGACCACGCGCGTCCAGGGGATGTGGCGGTGGATCGCCTGCAATTCGCCCGGGCTGAAAAGCGCCGCGTTGCGCTCATCGCTGAGCACCGCCAGGCTGGCCTTCTTGTAGAGCAGCTTGCAGTGGAAGGGATTGACCATACAGACGTTGCCGTCGCGCACGGCCTGGACGACCGGATGGTCCAGCCCACACTGCTCAACCAGCTCCGTGATCAGGACGCGCTTGTAGATGAGCGTGATGTGGAAGTCGGCGACCATCAGCTTGCCGTCCTCGTAGCGGACCTCCTGCGGCGCGCAGATAATCGTCTCCAGCCCCTGGGAGCGGAAGTAGTCGAGGAAAAGGCGGAACTCGCTGTAGGTGGGCACATCATCCCAGTCGAGGATGGCGATGCGGGGCGGCGCGCTGCTGCCCGACCATTGGCGGAAGGCGTCGAGCAGGGCGTGCAACACCCGGTAGCGCGTCGAAAGCGAGCGCACTTCGTATTTGTGAAAGAACTCGCGCATGATCGGGAGCCCATAGAAGACTTCCGAGAGCACGTCGTTATAGGCCGACGCCGCCGGCACTTCGGCGTTGTACTCGGTGAAGCAGAGCGTCTCGCTATCCGGCAGGTAAAAAGCGTCGAGCCGCGAGACCGGCGTCGGGTAGTTGTAGCCGGGGTCTACCTCCAGCAGCTTCTCCTCCCACTCGGTCAGGCCATATTGAGCGCGCAGCGACGGCGACTCCAGCGCCGCCCGGTAGGATTTGTCCAGGGCGCTCAGCAGCGGCTTGATGCTCATCTGCAGGAAGTGATACTGGGGGTAGGTCAGGAAGCGCGGGCGCAGCACCGTACACAGCGGGCGGTTGCCGAAGAAGAGATCGTGCCGCCTGAGCTGTTCGTCCAGCTTTTCCTGCGTCTCCAGGGCCAGCTCCGGCGTGAGCAGATCGTGGTAGGTCTGGATAGCGTCCTGCAGGCTCATAATTCTCTCGCTTGACAGCAGCTAGAACAGCGCCGACCAGCGCAGCGCGCTGAGCTGTCCCTCGGCATCCTGGGCGGCGCGAATAGCCATGTCGGCCATCGTCTTTACCACCCACTCGAAATAGTGCGGCGTCAGCGAATTGATGTCCATATCGGGCGCCGGGTTCATGAAGTCGATCGCGTAGGGCACGCCGTCGCGCACCGCCCATTCGACGGTGTTCATGTCGTAACCCAGCGCCTGCACGAGGGCCAGCGAGTCGTTGACCACCCGCTCGCCCAGCTCCGGCGTCATGTGCTCGTGCTCGACGTGGTAGCGCCGCTCGCCAGGGTCATATTTCATCGGCAGCACCGTCTCCTGACCGATACACATGCAGCGGATGTATTGGTCCCACTCGATGAACTCCTGCACGACCATCGTCAACAGGCCCGTCTGGTCGTAGTAGTGGAACAGCTCTTCCTTGCTGTGGCAGACGTAGACTTCTTTCCAGCCGCCGCCGTGGGCATCTTTGAGGATGCAGGGCAGGCCCACGTAGTCCAGCACCGCGTCCCAGTCCACGAGCGACAGATTGCGCAGGCTGTCGGGGTGGACGATGCCGGGCACGTATTCTTTGTTCGGCAGGACCATCGTGCGCGGGCTGGCGATGCCCAGCTTGGTCGCCAGGGAGGCCTCGAAGAACTTGTCGTCGGCCGTCCACATAAACGGGTTGTTGATGACCTTCGTGCCCTGCAGGACGGCGTTCTTCAGGTAGCTGCGATAGTAGGGCACCTCGTGGGAGATGCGGTCGATGATCACGGCATAGGGGTTCGGCTCGTCCATCATCGTGCCCCCCAGCTTAACGTATTCGGCCGTCACCCCGGCGTCGCGCCTGTTCACTTCTTCGATGAAGGCGGGCGGGAATGACCACTCTCGCCCGACCAGCAGCCCAACTTTTAACGTCATCGCCTCCTCCTATTTCGCGCCGCCAATATACGTGTGCAGCATATCCTTCCAGTAGGGCCAGTCGTGGCACCAGCCATCCCAGACGCGCAGCGCATGCCAGATGCCTTTCTCCCACAAGAGATGGGAGAAATGCTCGTTATTGCCTACGAGGGAATCGTGCCGCCCGACCGCCAGAATAATCTCCAGGCGGCGCAGCTCTGCCAGGCGGCGCTCGTCGTGCTCGTTGGGGATGTAGGCGCAGGGGTTGTGGAAATAGACGGCCCGATCGGTGCGGCCCTCTGCCCAGCGGCTGATGTCGTAGAAGCCGCTGAGGCCGATCGTGCGGTTGACCAGATGGGGATGCCTCAGGGCGAAGTTCACGGCATGGTATGCACCGAAGCTGGCGCCCACGGCAATCAGATAGAGGTTGTTATTCTTCTGCCTGGACAGCGGCAATACTTCGCGCGTGAGGTAGTTCTCGTAGGCTGTCTGGTGGTGTGCCCGATCTTCCGGTGATTTCCAGCGGGCGTACCAGCTATCCTTATCCACGCTGTCCACGCAGTAGAGCTGCAGCCAGCCGCTCTCCAGATGGACGCCCAGCGTCTCGATCATGCCGCGGTCTTCCCACTCGAAAAAGCGCCCCATGGAGGTAGGAAAGACGAGGACACGGGCTCCTGCATGCCCGAAGATGAGCAACTCCATATCCCTGCCGAGAGATGGGCTATACCAGCGATGGTATTCGCGGTTCATCGGCCTCCGGTCGTCCTGCGATGTGCTGTATTCTATCGGGGCGCCCGCCTGGCGGGCGCATCCCTTACTGGCGTTGACTGGTCGGGGAATGTGGGTCACACGAAACGTCACTATTGTAGCAGGTCGCCGTCAATGCGCATCCTGTTGCGGCGTGAAAATTCCGACCCGCTGTGTCCGGCGCTAACCTTAAAGAATGCCCATTTGACGCGCTTCCCTGGCCCGCTCTATAATCAATGGCTGACCATATCAAATCCGATTGGAGTCCACGCCCGGCTCCAAGCCCCGACCGGGCGAGCGCAGCAGCAGAAGAAGTATGTACGACAAAATCGCAAAAGTAGTGCAACGCTACGAAGAAATCGAAGCGCGGATGGTCGATCCGGAGGTGCTGAGCGACTACCAGTTGCTAAGCGAGCTGGCCCAGGAACGGTCTGAGCTGCAGCCGCTGGTGGAGAGCTACCGGCGCTATCTGGATTTGCGGCAGGAGCTGGCCGATACGCGCGAGCTGCTGGATAACAGCGACGATCCGGACATGGCTGACCTCGCCGTGGACGAGATCGAGCGGCTGGAGGGAGAGATCGAGACCCTTGAAGAGGAGATGCGCCGGCTGCTCCTGCCCCGCGACCCACGAGACGAGAAGAACGTCTACATCGAGATTCGCGCGGGGGCCGGCGGCGACGAGGCGGCCATCTTCGCCGGCGATCTGCTGCGAATGTATACGCGCTTCGCCGAACGGAAGAACTGGCGCACCGAGATCGTCAGCGCCAGCGAGATCGGGGTCGGCGGCTATAAGGAAGTGGTTTTCAACGTGAAGGGTCGCGGCGCCTACTCCCAGTTCAAGTACGAGAGCGGCGTGCATCGCGTCCAACGCGTGCCGGTGACCGAGTCGCAGGGGCGCATTCACACAAGCACGGCGACCGTGGCCGTGATGCCGGAAATAGAAGACGTCGAAGTCACGCTCGATCCCAACGATCTGGAAATCACCAGCACTTTTTCTTCCGGGCCGGGCGGGCAGCATATGCAGAAAAATGCCACGGCTATCCGCGTGGTCCATAAGCCAACCGGCATGCAGGTCAACGTGCAGAGCGAGCGCAGCCAGACGCAGAACAAGCGGCTGGCTCTCAGCATTCTCCAGGCCCGGCTGCAGCAGATTGAGGAAGAGAAGCAGCATGCCGAGCTGGCCGCCGATCGTAAGTCGCAGATCGGCACGGGCGACCGCAGCGAAAAGATCCGCACGTACAACTATCCACAGAGCCGCGTGACTGACCACCGTATTGGTTACTCCAGCCACAATCTACCCGCCGTGATGAACGGCGACTTGGACGACTTCATCGAGCAGTTGACAGTTGCCGAACAGGCGGAGAAACTGGCGGCTGTCACCGAGGAAACGTAGCACACAGCCGGGAGGACCAATGACCCTGACCTACGAGCCGCGGGGCCGCTATTTCGAGGAATTCACTGAGGGGCAGCAGATCGTCACCGCCGGGCGCACCGTCACCGAAGCGGATATCGTGCGCTTTGCAGGGCTTACCGGCGACTTCAACCAGATACACACCGACGCCACTTACGCGGCCGAGACGATGTTTGGCGAGCGCATTGCCCACGGTTTGCTCGTTCTCTCTATCGCCACCGGCCTGGCGGTGCAGACGGGCATCATCGAAGGGACGGTGCTGGCCTTCCGAGAGCTGGAGTGGAAGTTCAGCCGGCCGGTGATGATTGGCGACACCGTGCACGCCCAGATCGAGATTGTCGAGCTGAAGGCGCTGCCGCGACTGGGCGGCGGAAGCGTGCGCATGAAGGTCTCGGTGCTCAACCAGAGGGGCGAGGTCGTTCATCGCGGTCACTGGGACATGCTCGTGCAGAGCCGGCCGGCATGATCCGGGAACAAAAAGAAGGCGGCCGGCGTCACATTCTACATGAATAGCGAAGCCGACGAACGGCCTGAAGCCGGACGGGAGCCCGGCGACGAGTCACCACCTGCTCCGGGTCCGCCGGAACGACCCACAAAGCCGGCCGGAGAGCAGGAAGACGAGACCGCTCGCCACGAAGACGATACCATCTCGCTCCTGGACCTCATGGCCGAGGAACGGGCAGCGCGCGAAGAGCGGCCCCTACCGCGTCCGGCCCCACCGGTGACTCCCGCCGGGGATGAAGCCACGCCCACCGGCATGCCCATCCCGACCAACCTGCCGCCGCGCCGGCAGGCGCCGCTGCCGCCCATTGCCCGCGACAAAACGCTGCCGGCGCGCCCGCCGGAGCGCGACGAGAACGCCACCCGGGTCGAGCCGGGGGTAGCCTTTCCGGGTAGCACCGACCCGCGGGTTGCTCGCCGCCCGGCAGCGCAGCGCCGCACCGGGGAAGAGCCTACTCTGCCGGGGGTACGGCAGCGCCCGCCTCGACCGCTTGATGCGCCCCGGCGCCAGCCTGTCCGCCGCCCGCCGCCCCCGCCCCAGTTCGTTCGCCAGGTAGCGGCGCCCGGCCCACAGGCGGCGCCGCAGGGGCGGGACTGGAGCGGCTGCCTGCTGCGCGCCCTGGTGTTTGGCCTGCTGACCATCGTCGTCGGCATCGCCGTCGCCGGGGTTGCCGCCGTCGTCGGCTACACGTCTATCGCCTCGGATCTGCCTGACGTGGCCGATCTTGAGGACGAGGTCAGCCAGTTTGAGACGGCTGTCATTTACGACCGCGCCGGCAATCAGCTCTATTCTCTCTCCGATCCCAGTCTGGGAGACCGCAGCTACGTTACCCTCGACCAGATCTCGCCCTATGTGATCAGCGCGACGATTGCTACAGAAGACGCGCGCTTCTACGAAAACCCCGGCTTTGATCCGATTGGCATGGCGCGAGCCGTCGTGCAGGCAGCGCAGGAGCAGGAAGTGGTCTCCGGCGCCAGCACAATTACCCAACAGCTCGTACGCGCCACCCTGCTCGACGAAGAAGAGCGCACGCAGCGCACCTTCCGCCGCAAGGTCCGGGAGATTATCCTGGCGGCAGAGCTGTCGCGCACCGTCGAAAAGGACAAAATCCTCGAGCTTTACCTCAACGAGATCTTCTACGGCAACTTCTCGTATGGCATTGAGGCCGCAGCCCGCACCTATTTCCGCAAGCCGGCGAGCGACCTGACGCTGGCGGAAGCGTCGCTCCTGGTCGGGCTGCCGCAGGGACCGGCGCTCTGGGATCCTTACACGTCGCCTGAGCTTGCCCTGGCCCGCCAGTCGCAGGTGCTCAGCCTGATGGTCCAGGAAGAGTACGTGACCTTTGCGGAGGCCGAACAGGCGATGATTGTATCCGCCGAGGCCGTGCGCAACCTGCCGCCGCCGGAGCGCCGAATCGAACATCCCCACTTCGTCTTTACGATGCTGCAGCAGCTTGAGGAGCTGCTCGGCGCGCAATCGCTCTATGCCGGCGGGCTGCGCATCTACACCACGCTCGATCCCGAGGTGCAACAGCTGGCGGTAACGGCCGTGGCCGAACACCGCGATCTGATCCGCAGCTCCGGCGCTAACAACGCAGCTCTGGTGGCTATCCAGCCGGAAACGGGGGAGGTGCTGGCGCTCGTCGGCAGCCTCGATTATCGCGACGAGGAAATTCGCGGCCAGGTAAACATGGCCCTGGCGCCGCGGCAGCCCGGCTCCAGCATCAAGCCGCTCGTCTATGCGGCGGCAATGGCTGAGGGCTGGACGCCCGCCACGCTCATCTGGGACGTAGAGACCGCTTTCCCTGACGGCGCCAACCCGCCCTATGTGCCCAAGAATTTTGACGACCAGTTTCACGGGCCTGTGCGTCTGCGCCCCGCCCTGGGAAACTCCTACAACATACCCGCGGTCAAGGCCCTGGAATACGTGGGCGTCTGCAACTTCCTGGCTTTTCTCCCCCGGCTCGGTATCGAGCTGGTGGACGAGGGCTGTCTGGAGAGCGGAGCGCCGCGCAACTATGGTCTCGCGCTGGCCCTGGGCGGTGGCGAAATCACGCCGCTGCAGATGACGTCGGCCTTTGCCGCTCTGGCCAACCGGGGCCATTACATCGCGCCCTCGACCATCCTGCGCATCGAAAACCGTCAGGGCGATCTGCTCTTCGACTATGCGCCGCCCGAGCAGCCGCTGCCGCCAGAGCGCGCCGTGAGCGAGGCCCACGCCTTTCTCCTCTCTGACATTCTCTCGGACAACGAAGCGCGCCGGGAGGAATTTGGCCTCGACAACCTTCTAGTCATCCCCGGACACGACATCGCCGCCAAGACGGGTACGTCCGGCTCCACACGCTTTGACGTGCGCGACGGCTGGACGCTGGGCTACACGCCGCGTATCGCCGCCGGCGTCTGGGTCGGCAACACCAACGCCGAGCCGGTGGCCGAAGGGATGTCGGGCTATCGCATGGCGGCGCCGATCTGGAATCGCTTCATGACGGCCTACCTGGCCGGCCAGGAGGCAGCGCGCTTTGCGCCGCCGTCAGGCGTCGTCGCTCTGGAGATCTGCGCGACTTCTGGCACGCGGCCCGGCCCGGACTGCGACCACGTGGTCACCGAGTATTTCGCCGCCGACCAGATCCCTCCGCCGGCCGAGGAAGATTTCATCCAGCGCGTTCCCGTCGATCTGTGGACAGGCCTGCGGGCTAATGAGTTCTGTCCGGAGGCGGTCTACGGGGCAGGCTTCGTCAACCTGCGAGTCAGCGGCCGCGAGGACGTTGTGCCGCGCGAGCTGCGCAATGCCCGCGCCTGGGTCGAAGAGACGGCCGCTGGTCGAGCC
Organism: Chloroflexota bacterium; assembly: GCA_012515125.1. Taxonomy (GTDB): domain Bacteria; phylum Chloroflexota; class Anaerolineae; order Promineifilales; family Promineifilaceae; genus JAAYYY01. Next base: position 14,338 of record JAAYYY010000457.1, on the reverse strand, counting down.
TGGGCGCAGGCGCTGAACGTTCCACTGCCGCTGCGACTGCCCCCTGAGGAGAGCTGCACGGAGGCGACGCAGCGACCGGACGTGGCCATCACCCAGCCCGCGGCCGGCAGCCGGCTCCTCGGCAACGTTCTCGTCACGGGAACGGCCAACGCGCCGAACTTTGCCGGCTATCTGCTCGACTTTGGATTCAGCCACGATCCCGGCGGCTGGGCGCCGGTGGACGAACTACGGACGACGCCGGTAATCGACGGACAACTGGCCCTGTGGGAGACCTCGCGCACCAGTTACGCCGGCCCGGTTACACTCCGCCTGACTGTCTTTGGGCCTGACAATCCCTATACGGAAGGCGAAGACCGGGTGACGGCGGAGACGCGCGTACTGCTGGAGCTGCAGCAGCCCACCGCCACGCCCACCTCGACGCCAACCACCACGCCGACCCCGACGACGACGGCAACGCCGACCACGACCGGCACCCCCACCAGCACGCCCACCGCCACACCGACCGTGACTGCCACACCGACCGTGACTGCCACGGCGACGACGGAAGCGCCCGACGACGGCACGCCCGACTCACCCAACCCCTGATCATGAAATCACGACGTTACCTGACCGCAGGCGCCGCCCTGGGATCGGCTGCCCTCCTGTGGCGGCGGCGCCATCGGCTTCTCTCCCGTGCTCTGGCTGTCCCCAGGCCGGCCTACGCCGTGATGGTCTCTCGCAGCCTGCAAATACCCATGCGCGACGGCGTGAGGCTGGCGGCCGATCTCTATTCACCACGGGGCGACGGTCCGTTCCCCACGCTGCTCATTCGCAGCCCGTATGGCCGGCAATGGATGCCGGTCATGTATGCGCGGCTCCTGGCCCAGCATGGCTACCACGTGCTGGTGCAGGACGCGCGCGGCCGGTTTGGCTCGGAAGGCGAGTTCGCTCCGTTCGTGCACGAGGCGGCGGACGGCGTCGATACGGTCGCCTGGATGCGCCGCCAGTCCTGGTTCGACGGGCGGCTCGGCACGTGGGGCCAGAGTTACCTTGGCTACGTACAGTGGGCACTGGCGGCAACCGAGCCGCAGGCCGTGCAGGCAATCATGCCGGTCATCGCCTCGTCGCGCGGCGCCTATACCGGCGCCCTGTACGGCGTGCCGTGGCTGGAGCTGACCGTGCGCTGGATGGTCGTGCTGGAAGCGATTGACCACCTGCCAGGGGGGAACGGCCGGCTATCCCCTATTTATGCTGTGACCCGCACCATCCCGCTCACGCAGAGCCGCATTCTCAACGGTGCTTTTCACACGCTCCCGCTCGGCGAAGCGGACGTGTATGCCCTGGGCCGGGAGGAGCCACAATTCCGGCAGGCCATGTCCGGCTCGCCGTCGGCCGAAAGGGACGCCACGGACATGCTGCCCCTCCTGCCGCGCATCACGGCGCCCGCCCATCTTGTCGGCGGCTGGTATGACTTCATGCTGCCCGATCTGCTTGCCGATTACCGTGCACTGCGAGACGCCGGACGCCGCCCCTTTCTGACCATCGGCCCCTGGACGCACCTGGATCGAGGAAGTGGGGTTGTCAGCCTGCGCGAAGGACTGGCCTGGTTCGACGCCTGGCTGAAGGGCAAAGAGGAGCGCCTCCGGCCTAACCCGGTCGAGCTATATCTGCTCAATGCGGGCGAGTGGCTCTCCTACGATGAATGGCCGCCTCCGGCGACAGTCGTACCCTTTTATGCCGGCAGTAACGGCTCGCTCGTGCCGGAGCGCCCGGACGCGCAAGTGGCGTCTACCCGCTTCGTGTATGACCCGGCCGATCCCACGCCGGCCTTGGGCGGCGCACGCTTTTTTGCCCCGGCCGGACGGCGCGACAACCGGCCATTGGAGGCACGCCCGGACGTGATCACCTTTACCGGCCCGCCGCTGGACGCCGACCTCGACGTTGTGGGCCCGGTCACTGCCGTGCTGTACGTCCGCGCTGCAGGCGGGCACGCCGACTTCTTCGCCCGTCTCTGTGAGGTGACGCCAGACGGGGTCTCGCTCAACGTCTGCGACGGCATCTACCGGCTGGCGCCCGGTACGGGAGAGCCGCAGCCCGACGGGAGCGTGCGCATTGAGGTAGATATGGTGGGGACTGCCTATCGCTTCCGCCGGGGGCACCGGCTGCGGCTGCAGATCTCGGGCGGCGCTTTTCCCCGCTTCGCCCGCAACCTCGGCGATCAGGATATCGGTGCTCCCCGGCACGTCCTCCGGCCTCGCGTGCAGACAATCTATCACGATGCAGAGCATCCGTCCGCTCTGCATCTGCCACTCAGGTCAGCTCCCGCTTAAGGAAGAGGGTCTGCATGTGGGTGCCCTCTTGAGCTGGCTGATCGAAAGCGCCGACCAGTTCCCAGCCGTCCTGCCCCGCCTGATTGAGATAGTCCCATGCCGTCGGGCAACTGCCCAGAGCGGCATTGGGATCTTCGGCAGCTGGATCCACGGTGCCCTGCCACTCGCCGTTGACAAAAGTCACCCGGTTAAGCTGCAGGGTACATACGCGGTACTCATAACGATTCGCCATACTAAGCCTCGGCCCGAATGTGAGATGCTGCCGGCAGCCCTGCCTATCCGCCGGTAAGGCAGGCTGCCAGCAGCATGGTGAAAATCAGTCGATTCCGCGCGGAATCAATCTATCGCTGACTAGCGCACGTCCGTAATGCGTGTCACCAGCGGCTCGAGGCGTCTCCGCAGCTCCTCCTCGTCGATGCCGGTGACCTTGAAGGTAACGGTGCGCGTGTCGCTCTCGTCGCCCGAATATTGGCCAAAGCTGATGAAGCTGCCGCCGCCTTCGGCGACTGCACCGGTCAGGACCGCCAGCTCGCCGATATGGTCCGGGACCACTGCCGTGACCCGCAGCCCCTGCTCGCGAGCGCCCATGAACTCAAGCAAAATCTTGAAGAGGTCTGTTTCAGTTATCAGGCCAACCACCTTGCCATCGCGCACCACCGGCAGGCCGCCGATCTTGTTATCGGCCATGATGCGCGCCGCTTCCTCTATCGGCGTGTCCTCATGGATCGTGCGTACCTCCTCCGTCATCACGTCCCGCACTTTGATCTTGCTGACGAGGTAGTTCATCTCCCACACACTCAACGTGGTCGCGTCGGACGGCGAGGCGTTGAGCAGGTCGGTGGTCGAGACGATGCCCACCAGCCTGCCGTCTTTGAGCACCGGCGTGCGGCGGATGTGCTCGCGACGCATGAGGTTGAGCGCATCCAGAATGGGCATCTCCGGAGGAACGGAGATGACTGGCTTCGACATTCTTTCCTTGACGAGCATGGTAGTCTCCTTTTGATCGCGTGGTTGCCCTCTACATGCCCAGATAGGCCGAGCGCACGTGCTCATTGCGCGCCAGCTCGCGACTGGGTCCCTTTAATTCTACCTGTCCTTGCGCCAGAACGTAAGCGAAATCGCTGACTGCCATCGCCATTTGCACGTTTTGCTCTACCAGCAGCATCGTCAGCCCGTCGGCTTTCAGCTCCTTCAGGCTCTGGAACAGACCAAGGACGAGCACCGGCGCCAGACCCAACGACAGCTCGTCGATCATCAGCACAACCGGGTTAGCCATGATTCCCCGGCCGACAGCCAGCATCTGCTGCTCGCCGCCACTGAGCGTGCCGGCGTGCTGGTATCGTCGCTCCTTCAGACGGGGAAACATCGTGTAGACGCGTTCCATATTTCGCTTGAGATGGCCCTTAGCCCGGCGCGGCGATGCGCCCATTTCCAGGTTCTCTTCTACCGTCATGTCGGTGAATAGCTGCCGCCCTTCGGGCACGAGGACCAGTCCCAATTCCGCCTTGGCGTGGGCCGGTAGCTGGCTGACGTTCCGGCCATCGAACCAGACGCTGCCCTGCCAGGGTTTCAGCAGGCCCATCACCGTCCGCAGCATCGTCGTCTTGCCGGCGCCATTCGCGCCGACGAGACTGGTCAGCTGGCCTTCTTCCAGGGTCAGGTCAACCCCCCAGAGGATCTGCACCTCGCCATAACCGGAAGCGATTTCGCGTATCTCTAACAACGCCATCTTTCTGCCTCCTTACGTCTCTTCCATCAGCCGTTCGGCCAGATGGGGATCGCCCAGATACGCTTCGATTACACGCGGATTGTTGGCAATCTCTTCTGGCGTGCCTTCGGCGATCTGCTTGCCATAGTCCAGCACGATCATCCGGTCGGAGACGTTCATGACGGCGTGCATCACGTGCTCAATCATGATGATCGTCACGCCCTGGTCGCGGATAGCGCGCACAGTCTCGACCATCTGGGCGATTTCGGATGGGTTGAGGCCGGCCAGCACCTCGTCCAGCAGCAGCAGGAAGGGCTGTGCGGCCAGGGCGCGGGCCAACTCCAGCCGCTTCTTCTGGCCGACATTGAGGCTGCCGGCAAGCTGCCCGGCCCGGGAGCCGAGCCCCACGAAGCGCAAGACCTCGTCGGCAATCTCGCCTGCCGTTTTCAGGCCGTGATCTTCGCGACCGAAGCAGGCGCCAACCATCACGTTCTCGCGCACCGATAGCTCGTTCAATGGGCGCACGATCTGGTGCGTCCGAGCGAGGCCCATATGGGCCAGATCGTAGGTGCGCCGGCCGGTCACGTCTTCGCCGCGAAAGAGCACGCGCCCCTCCTCCGGCTTGTAGACGCCGTTGATGACGTTGAACAGGGTCGTCTTGCCGGCGCCGTTGGGCCCGATCAGGCCCAGGATCTGGCGCTCTGGGAGATCAAACGTTACGTCGCTCAGCGCCTGCAGACCGCCGAAGCGCTTACTGACACCTTCTACCTGTAGAATCATGGCAGGAACCTCCGCAGGATGGCGAACCGGTGGCGCAGCCAGCCGACGAAGCCGGCCGGGATGAAGAGGATGATGATCAGCAGCAGCGCGCCCGCCACCGAGAGGTGGATGTTCTTGAAGAGATCGCTGGTCAGCAGGTAGCCGCGCAGCCGCTGGTAGCCCAGGGCGCCCAGCACCGGTCCGAGCACCGTGCCCTGCCCGCCGAGCATCACCATGACGATGAACTCGATGGAGAAGTGCAGGCGAAACGCCTCGTGGGGCAGGACCTTGCCGTTCTTAAAGAAGATCAAGACGCCGACAATACCAGGCAGGATTGCCGAGAGCACGTAGGCCCACGTCTTCGCGCCGGGCGTAACCACCCCCATAACTTCGGCGGCATCTTCATCCTCACGGATTGCCATCAGTCCCAGGCCAAACTTGCTCGTCTTCACCACATAGCTGAGCATAACTGCCAGCAAAGCAAGGGCGAGCAGGATGTAGTAGGTCATCCACAGCGCCTGTAAGGCGCCCCCGTAGTTGTTGTACACCTGGAAGTTGAGCGAGAGGCCGGTGGCGCTGCCGAATGGCTCAAAGTTGTTGACGAAAGCGCGCATCGCCTCGTTGACGCCGATGGTTGCGAGGGCAAAGTAGGCGCCTCGCAGCCGGAGGATGGCCTTGCCCAGCAGAAACGCCAGGACGGCTGCCGCCAGCCCGCCTGCGATCATGGCGAGCCAGAGCGGCGCGCCGTGGCGGCTCATCAGGTAGAGGCCGACGTAGCCGCCCAGCCCATAGAAGACGACATGACCAAAGCTGACGTAGCCGGTGTAGCCGAGGATAATGTTCAGGCTGGAGGCGAGCACGACATTCAGCAGGATGAAGAGAAAGACTTCCCGTGTCGCGGCGTTCTGGGTGATGATCGGCCACAAGCCAATAGCCAGGACGCCCAGGATGGTGAGCCACAATCCGGGGTTGCGCCAGCGGGAGACGACTGCCGGCGCGGCGTCCTGCACTTTGCCGCCTTGTTCGACCAGTTCAACGTCTGTCGTGCTCATGTTTTGCCTCCCAGCAGCCCACTCGGCCGCACCAGGAGAATTACGACGAAGAGCACGAACTCGATGACGGGCACCCAGGTTGTCTGCATGAAGTACGGGACGATTCCCTCCAGCATGCCCAGCACCAGGCCGCCGATGAGGGCGCCCAGCGGGTTGCCCAGGCCGCCCAGCACGCCGATGACAAAGCTCTTCAGCTCGTATGTCCCCCCGGCGAGGATGGTGAACGGGAAGAAGGTGGCGACCAGCCCGCCGGCGATGGCGGCGAGCATCGTACCGATGCCAAAGCTAAGCGCCAGAACACGGGCGGACGGGATGCCCATCAATTCCGCTGCCGTCCGGTTGTTGGCGACGGCGCGAATGTATTTGCCTGTTCTGGTGCGGTAGAGAAAGAGGTAGAGGCCGCCTGTGACCAGGACGGCGACCAGGGCGGCGACGACCCGCGTGCCCAGAATGGTGATTGGCCCCAGCTGTATCGAACCCAGCGAAAAATCGACGTTCCGCGGCGTCGTACTGAAGGCGGCGGTGCCGAGGCCAATGATGATCATGTTAACGGCGAAGGTCGCCAGCAGCGTGGATAGGTGGGGCGCGTTGATGACGCGATGGATGGCGATGACGTAGATGACCATACCCAGGAGCAGGCCGATAACCGCGACGACGATGAGCGTCAGGTAGGGGTGCATGCCCAGGTTGGTAAAGAGCAGGTAGACGCCGAACATGCCGAGCGCGATGATCGGGCCGTGCGCCAGATTGATGACGTTCATCACCCCCCAGATCAGCGTCAGCCCCATGGCGGCTATGCCGTAGACGAAGCCGATCAGCAGGCCGTCTACCAGGAATCTGAGGATATCCATATCTATCTCCCGTTGGGTGTTGGGGCGGGCGCCCATCTGGGCGCCCGCTCACGTTCAGTTTTGCTGCGCTGAGAGGTTTTTTTCGTTCTAGGGAAGAGGATAGAGGGTCTCGGCGGTGGCGCCTTCGGCCGGCCAGACTACCTCTTTGACCAGCTCGCCGTCTTTCTCCTGCCACTGGATGTAGACCATCGAGTGCCCCGTCTGCAGGCCGTGATTCTCGGGCGAGGTGTCGAACTGCATATGGCCGAAGAAGGTTACCACGTCCATCGCATCGAGCGCGTCGCGCACGGCGGACGAGTCGAGCGAGCCCGCGTCTTCGATGGCTTTCTGCAGCAGCAGGCAGGCTACGTAGCCGCCCGCAGCGTGGTAGGACGGGTCTTCGCCATATTCGGCCACAAACATCTCGGTGAACTCGCCGCTCGACGGGCCGTAGAATTCCATCCCGGCCTCGCTGGCTGCTTCCGGATTGAAGTCGGCCTGCGGCTCCCACTGGCTGGGGCCGATCACGCCGATGGCTGCCTCACCAAGCTCTGCAAAGCTCGGTTCAGGCGGGGCGACGAGCAACACCACCATCTTGACGTCCACGTTCTTCTCATGGAGCTGTTTGACAAACGTCGAACCGTCCTGGAAGTGGCCGCCGCCAAGGATCGCGTCTGGCGCGGAATCGACGATGCGGTTGATGAACGGCGCGAAGTCGGTTGTGTTCGTGTCGTACCCTTCGTAGAGTACGATCTCATAGCCCAGCTCCTGGGCATAGGCCTGCGCCGCCGCGGCAACGTCGGTCGAGAACTGCGTGTTTTCGTAGATGATGGCGATTTTCCTGGCGTCGGGATCTTCCACCCCTAGCAGGTCCAGCGCCCCGGTCAGGTAGCGGCTCGCCGGTGTATAGGCCTGGAAGACGTTGGAGAAGCCCTTCTGGTACGTGGTGTCCGACGCCGCGCCGGTAGTAATCATCACCTTGCCGTACTGCTCAGAGATGACGGCTGCCGCATCGGCAAGACCGCTGGAGTAGGGGCTGATCAGAAAGTCGGCGTTGTCTTCTGTCGCCAGGCGTGTATACAACTCCTGGACACGATCGGTGTTCGATTCGTCGTCGTAGTAGACGGAGCTAAAGGTCACCCTGGTGCCGTCCGCCAGGGGGATGCCGCCGGCTTCCTCGATCTGGGCCATGCACAGATTCAGGCCGTTGATCTGATTTGTGGACTCGACGGTCAGATTGCCGGTCTGTGAAGCCGTGAAGCCGATGACGGCCTCCGTCGTCCCAGCAGCGGTCTCAGCCTCTTCTCCGGCGCCCTCTTCAGCAACCTCTTCGACAGCCTCCTCGGCGGCCTCCTGGACATTCGCAGCCGCCTCTTCGCCGGCCGGCTGCCCGCAACCTGTGACGGCAGCCGCTAACAACAGGATCATCAATAGAGTAAATGGGATCGACAGTTTCCGCTTCATTACCTTCCTCCTTACACTCCATCGGAAACAGACACGAACGCTACAGTCGAGTGTAGGCAGGAAGGCGAAAGATCGAATAAATAGGCGGGAGGAAGAATAAAAAGGGGATAAAAAAACCGGTTAACCGGCGAAGTAATAGCCGACGCCCCGCTCGGTCTTCAGGTAACGAGGGTGTACGGGGTCGTCCTCGATCTTCTGCCGCAGCCGGCCGATGTAGACGCGGAGATATTCCAGCTCCTGCCCATACTCCGGCCCCCAGACGTGCTGCAGGATCTGCCGGTGGCTGAGGACCTTGCCCGCCTGCTGCATCAGCAGAACGAGCAGCTCAAACTCTGTCGGCGTCAGCTCCAGCCGCACGCCGCGCAGCGTCACCACGTGTCGCTCCAGGTCGGCGACCAACTCCCCGCGCACGATCCGCTGCCCGTCGTCGCCGGCCGGCTGCAGACCCCGCGACCGGCGCAGCACTGCCTGGATGCGGGCCAGTAACTCGTCCACGCCGAAGGGCTTGGTCAGGTAGTCGTCGGCGCCCAGGTTCAGCGCCTGCACCTTGTCCTGTTCCTCGCCCAACGCCGAGAGCACGATGATGGGCACCAGCGAGCTTTCGCGGATACGGCGGATAGTCTCCAGGCCGTTCATGTGCGGCATCATCAGGTCTACGATGACCAGATCGACGCTCTGGTGGTAGAAGTGGGCGAGCGCCTCCAGGCCGTTGGCCGCTGTGAGCGTCTCGAAGTTGCGCACCTCCAGGTTACGGCGCACGAAATCGCGCAGGGACTTCTCGTCGTCCACGATGAGTACGCTGGTCCGGGCCGCCATTATCCCTCCTGCACCGGCAGCGTAAAGCGGATGCAGGCGCCTTTCGTGCGCGGCTCCACCCAGATGTCGCCGCCATGCGCGCGCACGAAACCCTGCGCGATAGTCAGCCCCAGCCCGGCGCCACTCTGGTTGCGCGTCAGCCCATACTCGCCCCGGTAGAAGCTCTCGAAGATGCGCTCACTCTGCTCCGGCGGAATGCCCGGCCCTTCGTCTTCGACGCCGACGGTGATGGCGCCATTCTCGTGAAAGGCGCGGACGCGAATGGGCCCCTCCTCGCCGCCATATTTCGCCGCGTTTTCGACGAGGTTGCGCAGCACCGCCACGATGCGCGGCGGATCGACGTAGACGAGCGGTAGATCGGGGGGCAGAGAGGTCTCCAGTCGCGGGCCGGGATCGGGATGGGCGTGCCGCACCGCCCTGCCGATCAGCTCTCCCAGCTCGCACGGCTGCTGGGAGAGCCTGAGCGTGCCGGCCTCAATGCGCGACATGTCCAGCAGATCGTTGACCAGGACGCTAAGCCGGTCGCTCTCGTCGGAGATAACCTGCAGGAACTCTCGCTGGCTGGCAGCGTCCCACTGCACGTCGTCGGCCAGCAGGGTTGAGGCATAGCCCTTAATAGCCGCCAGCGGCGTCCGCAGCTCGTGGCTTACGGTGGAGATGAGGCTCGACTTCATCCGGTCCACTTCGTGGCGCTGGGTAACGTCCTGCACGATACGCCCCCGGCCCAGGGGCTGGTCGCCGGTATCGGTGACGTCGAAGAGCCGGAGGCGCAGGTAGCGCCGGCCCTCGGGCAGGTCGGCGGCGAACTCGACGCGCCCGCCGGCCGGCTCGGCCAGCGCGGCGGCAATCGCTGCCGCAGCCGCCTCGCGTTCTTCCACGCGCGCCAGCAGACGTTCCATCACCTCGTCCACGGGTTGTTGGTGCATCTCTTCGGCGCTGCAGCCGGTCAGCTCCTCCATGCGCCGGTTTGCGTAGATGACCTCACCCTGCAGGTTCTCCACAATTAATCCGTCCTGCATTGATTGGATGAGCGCTTCCAAGCGACGGGTCTGTTCCTGCAACTGCATGTCGCTGCGCTGGTAGAGGGTGGCGTTTTCAATAGCCATGGCCGCGTGGTTGGCGAAGCTGGTCAACAGGCTCACCTCGCGGGGCGTGAAGACGTGCTGGTCCGGGCGGAAAATGAGCAGCGCGGCGGGCGGGGCATGGGGCATCCGCAGAGGGGCGGCGAGCACCGAGCGATAGCCCGCAGCACGCGCCTTCGTGCGGCGCAGGCGAAAGGAAGGGTTGGTCTCCGTGTCGCTGATCTGCACCGCCTCGCCGCTGCGGATCGTCCGCATCGTCACCGAATCTGTCTCCGACGGGTCGATGACCATGTGGTCCGCATACCAGCTTGCCAGTCCCCGGCTGGCCTGGATACGGAAACGCCCGCTCTTCTCGTCCAGGGCGTAGATGGCGCACATCTCCACGTCCAGCAGCCGCTCTACCTGCTGCAGGATGCGGTCGAGCACCTGGGAAAGGTCGAGGGTAGAGACGACGGCGGCGCTCGTCTCCAGGAGGGTTGACAGCTCGTTCAGCCGCGCCTCGATGGACTGCTGCATGCGCAACATGCTGCGCGTCAGGTGGCCGAGCTGGTCCGGCCGGCGCGCCACCCGGTCCAGCGCCTCCTGCTCGCCCCAAGGCGATGGCCGGTTCTGGCCGATCGACTGGCTGAAATTCGTCAGTCGCTCCAGCGGCCAGATGATGTAGCGGGCCAGGCCAATCCAGAAGAGGGCGCCGCCGACGAGGAAAACAGCCATCGTCGCCAGCGCAGCTCGCTGGAAGAGGGCAGGCGTGGCAAAGGCCACGGCTGTAGGCCGGCTGACGACGACGCCCCAATCGACGCTCGTCACCGGCACGTAGCTGTAGAGCGTCTCCTCCCCCTGCGGGCTGTCGGCGATGAGGTTGCCGCTCTGGTGGGCAACGATGGCGCTGGATACAGAGCGCGGCAAAATGCGCTCGGCGCTGGCGAGAAGCAGCTCCGGCGCCGGGCTGGCGATGATCTGCCCGCTGGCATCGACAATAGCCATCTGGAAATGCTGGGTCGTGTCATACTCCTGGGCGATCCCCTGAAGCGACCGGCTCAGCGCTTCGAGCCTGATGTTCGTCGCCACGAGGCCGTCAAATCGGCTCTGTTCGTCCCACAGGGGCATGACCGCGGTTGCTACCGCCTGCGCCGTGGTCGGCGACGTGCGCCCGGCTGATAGGAAGGGCTCGCGCCGCTCCAGGGCATCGACGTAATATTGCCGGAAGGAGAAATCCACGCCCACAGTGGAGCTGGGGCCGGGCGGGTAGTGGTAGATCATGATCCCGTCGGCGTCGAGACGGTAGACGAGGTTGACGTCGTTCCGGGCGCTCATCAGCGTGTGGAAAAGAGACTCCATCCCCGCCACGTCCATCTCGCGCACGGCATCGTAGCCGGCCAGCTCGGCGACGGCGGCCAGGCTGTTCTCCATGGCGATGTTCGTTTCCTGGGCGATGGCACGCGCGAGGGCCAGGTCCGCGGCCTGGACATCTGCCTGAATCCGCGGACTGGCAAGCCGGGCGAATAAGAATGTGCCCGCGACCACCAGCCCCACAAAGAAGAGGCTGAGAGCCAGCAACAGCAGCCCCAAGTCGCGGCGCAGCGGAAATGTGGGCATCACGAGGACCCGCTGGCTGGACTGGAATCTGGGCAGACTATACCCAGCGCCCTGGTCGATGTCAACCGGCTTACGCCTGACCTGCTCTCTAGACGGCGGCGCGCGCCCATGCTACAGTGTGACCATGCGTATTGTCATGGTCGGCCCGTTCGGCTTCCATCCAAAAAAGACGATGCGGGCTCGCGCCTTTCGCCTGGCCCGGCCGCTCGCCGCCTGCGGGCACGACGTGGCGCTGGTCATGCCGCCCTGGCACACGCCGGAAGAGGCCGGCCGGCGCTGGGAAGAAGACGGGGTCGCCGTGCAGTACGTCTCCCTGCGCGGCGGCGTCCTGGGGACGACTCGGGCGCTCCTGCAGGCAACACTGGCCTTCCGGCCGGATGTCGTCCATTGCTTCAAGCCCAAGGCCTATAGCGGGCTTGTGGGCTGGTGGCTCTGGCATCGCCACCGGCGCCGACTGCGTCTGGTGGTGGACAGCGACGACTGGGAAGGGTGGGGCGGCTGGAACGACAACGCTCCCTACTCGCCGCTGCAGAAGCGGTTCTTCGCCTGGCAGGAGCGCTGGGGGCTTACTCACCAGCACGCCCTCACGGTAGCCAGCCGCGCCCTGCAGAGCCTCGCCTGGGCCCAGGGCGTGCCGCGGGCACAGGTACACTATCTGCCGAATGGCGCCGGCATCGAGCCGGGAATTCCGGCGGGCACCCGCCGGGAGGCGCTCGGGCTGGCCGGCCGGCCGGTGCTGCTCCTTTACAGCCGGCTCTTCGAATTCGACGCCGGCCGGCTGGTGGCCATTCTGCAGCAGGTCCGGGCCGCGCTGCCCGATCTGGCCGTCCTCGCCGTGGGCGCCGGCCTCTACGAAGAAGACGCCGCAGCTCTGCGCCGGCAGCTCGCGGAGACCGGGCTTCTTGACCGGGCGCTGGTGGATGCGGGATGGGTGGCCGAGGCGGAGCTGCCGGCCCTGCTGGCAGCGGCAGACGTGGGCCTTTACCTCATGGACGATACGCTGCTCAACCGCACCAAGTGTCCGGTCAAGCTGGCGGACATGCTGGCAGTCGGCGTTCCGGTTGTCGCGGAAGCGGTCGGGCAGGTGCCTGAATACGTCGTTCACCGGGAGACAGGGCTGCTGCGGGCCAGCGGCGACGTCGAAGGGCTGGCGGCCGATCTGGTCGCACTGCTGGAGGACGCGGCCCTGCGCCGACGTCTTGGGCACCAGGCCGCCAGCCATATCGAGCGTCACTTTTCCTGGCAGCGGCTGGCTGCCACTGCCCTGGAGGCTTATCGGGGATGATCCTGCCGATCCTCGTCGCTCATGCTGACTGGAGTGTCGATCGCCGCAAACGCTGGCTGGCCCTCGCCGAGCTACAGCCCAGAGGCGACTACGCGGCAGCCTTACCCCAGCCGGCCGGCGCCGCCGACACGCTGCTCTACCGGCTGCGCGCCCTGGCTGCGCCGGGCAGCATTATCCTCGCCGGTTTCGACTTTCCTATCGGCCTGCCGGCGGCCTATGCGCGCCGCGCCGGTATTGAGGCGTTTCTGCCCTGCCTGGAGCAGTTCGGCCACGGGGAATGGGCTGACTTCTACCGTGTGGCCGAGAAGCCGGAGCAGATCAGCCTCCACCGCCCCTTCTATCCCCAGCGTCCGGGCGGGACCAGTATCCATCACCTGCTCGAAGGGTTGGGCCTCGCGTCGCGCCACGAGCTTTACCGGGTCTGCGAGCGGGCGCACCTGGACCGGGGCGCTGCTGCCCCGCTCTTCTGGACGTTGGGCGCGCAGCAGGTGGGTAAAGCGGCGATCACAGGCTGGCGTGATATGCTTGCTCCGGCCCTGCGTGACCCCGAGCTGCGGCTGGCGATCTGGCCCTTTGCCGGGGAGCTGGACGAGGTGCTGACGCCGGGCGCTCTGGTGGTCGCCGAGACGTACCCTGCTGAAGCGGCCCACTTCCTGGGGCTTGCCGGGCGGGGCAGCAAGCGCGAGCAGGCTGTCCGCCGGCAGCATGCAGAACGTCTCCTCTCGCTGGCCTGGGAGCTGCGCGTTGTGCTCGACCCTGACCTCGACGAGGCAATCAGGGACGGCTTTGGCGCAGATGGGATGGCGGAAGACCGGTATGATTCCTTTGTCGGGCTCCTTGGGATGCTCGCCGTCTTACGCGAGCGCCAGCCGGCCGGCGCTCCGCCCCCGGCCGTCGCGCCCGTCGAAGGCTGGATCCTGGGAATGGCGGGAAAGGCGTCACCAGCCAGATAGGATGACGCCTTTCCCCTGAACCGTTGCCGGGTTATTCGTCTGCGTAATCCCAGGCGAACCAGTTGTCCGCCCCGGTGAAGAACTCCTCAACTTCGACTGTCAGTCCGGCCGTTTCCCCTTCTGTGTCTTGCGGCCAACTCCAGACGCCGTCGCCGAGCACAGTGGCATTGCCGCCGCCGGCCGCATTGATGAAGACGCAGTAGGTTCCTGACGCCAGGCCGGTGAAGATGTAGCGCCCGGCCTGATCGGTTGTCGTCGTGGCCGATACCGTCGTCGCCGGGCAGGCGCCCTCGCCGAGGGCTACCGTCACCCCGGGTATGCGCGGCTCCCCGGCGTCGTATATGCCATTGGCGATGAACACCCCCTCTTCATCGGTTTCGATACAACCAACCGGCGCCGTGGTCCCGGTTGACGGCGGGCAGAGATCCGACCAGACTAAGCCGCTGATGTTGGCCCCTTCCATGATGGTCTCGGCGGTGACTTC
>JAAYYY010000456.1 GCA_012515125.1 Chloroflexota bacterium | reverse complement strand
GCCACCTGCTGGGGCGCTCCGCGCACGACGGCGCCACGGTGCTCGGCCCGCGCTGGGAGCGCTACGCCGGCATCTGCGAGCTGCCGGTGGAAGTGGGCAACGTCTTCACGCTGGAGCTGCACGTGCCGGTGCCCGGCCGCGGGATCATGAGCCTGGAAGAGGACGTGCTGGTGACCGAAGACGGCGTGGAATACCTGAGCCGGCCACAGACGGAGCTACGCATCATCCGCCCGCGATGAGCGGCCTGATCGTCCTCTCGCACGTACAGGCTGAGCCGCTGCTGGCGGCGCGCGCCCAGGCGCCGTGTCGCGTGATGGCGAGCCTCGACCTCAACCTCACGCAGAGCGAGCTGGCGCTAACGGGCGAGGGCGTGGTGCTGCCGGATGGACAGAAGCTACCCTGGCCGGTCGTCGAAACTATAGCGGGCGACGATACTGCCTGCTATCACGCGCAGGGGGGCGAAGCGACCAAAATCCAGTTCTTCTCGGAAGAGATGAACCGGCTCTATACGCTCTATCCCACCCTGTCGGCGCCGACGATGCTCATCTCCGGGCTGCCCATGCACCGCATTAAGGGCACCGACCCGTATCGCGACACGCAGGAGAAGATCAGGGCAGCGCGCCCGGCCGGGCGCGTGCTCGATACGGCGATGGGCCTCGGCTACACGGCGATTCAGGCCGCCGGGCTGGCCGATTTCGTGCTGACTATCGAGCTGGACCCTACCGTCGAGGAGGTCTGCCGGCTCAACCCCTGGTCGCAGGCGTTATTCGACAACCCGAAGATCGAGCGGCAATTTGGCGACGCCTTTGACGTCGTGGAGACGCTGGAGAGCGGGCAGTTCAACCGGGTCATTCACGACCCGCCCATGTTCAGCCTGGCGGGCCATCTCTACTCGCAGGACTTTTACGCCGAGCTATACCGGGTGCTCACCGACCGGGGGCGACTCTTTCACTACATCGGCGACCTGAAGAGCAAGAGCGGCGCGGGAGTGGCGCGCGGCGTTCGCCAGCGGCTGATTGCCGCCGGCTTCCGGCGCGTGGAGGACAAACCACGCGCCTTCGGCGTCGTGGCCACCAAGTAACTCCAGACGAGGAATTGCGATGCTGGCAACACTGGTTCTGACAAACGGGCATTTTTACACGATGGACGCGTCGCAGCCGCGCGTTTCCGCCGTGGCAGTGCGCGACGGCGTCATCGTCGCCACGGGGAATGACGACGAAATGCGCGCGCTACTGGCCCCCGGCGGCGAGTGGCTGGACCTGGGAGGCCGGACGGTTATTCCCGGTCTGGTGGATGCCCACGTGCATTTCCAGTGGTTCTCGCTCAACCTGCAGCGCGTTGACCTATACGAAGTCCCCTCGAAGGACGAAGCGCTCCGGCGCATCGCCGCGACCGCCGGGACACTGGCGCCGGGCCAATGGCTGGAAGGGCGCGGCTGGACGCAAGAGGTATGGGCAGATCGCGCCTTTCCCACTGCGGCCGATCTTGACGCCGTCGCCGGGCACGTGCCGGCCTACCTGGCGCACAAGAGCGGCCACGCGGCCTGGGTCAACAGCCGGGCACTGAAGCTGGCGGGCATTACGGCGGATACGCCCGACCCGGCGGGCGGGCAGATCGCGCGCGACGACCACGGCGAGCCGACCGGCCTGCTGCTAGAATCGGCGATGGACCTCGTAGCCCGGCTCATTCCGCCGCCGACGCCATCGGCCGTCGCCGCGGCGATGCGGGCGGCACAGCCGGTCTGCTGGCAGGCGGGTCTGACGGGGCTGCACGATTTCGACGGGCGCACCAGCTTCGGGGCGCTGCAGATGCTCCAGGAAGCGGGGGAGCTGGGGCTGCGCGTGGTGAAAAACATCCCTGTCTACCGGCTGGAACACGCGACCGGCATCGGCCTGCGTAGCGGCTTTGGCAACGACTGGCTGCGCATCGGCGGCGTGAAGATATTCGCCGACGGCGCGCTCGGCCCCCGCACCGCGCACATGATCGAGCCCTACGAGGGCGAGCCGGAGAATCGGGGCATCGCCGTCACCGACAAGGAAGAGATGATGGCGCTGGCAGCGGAGGCCAGCGCGCATGGCCTGAGCGTGACCATTCACGCGATCGGTGACCGCGCGAACCACGACGTGCTCGACGTCTACGCGGCGCTGCGGCGGCAGGAGTTGGCTGCGGCGGGCCTGCTCCACGACGGCGATGAGCAGACGCTGCAGGTAGCGCTGAGCAAGCTCAGCCGGCCCCTGCGCCACCGCATCGAGCACGTGCAGATCATCCATCCCGACGACCTGCCGCGCCTGGCAAACCTGGGCATCATCGCTTCGATGCAGCCCAGCCATGCCACGGCGGATATGGAGATGGCCGATCGCTATTGGGGTGCGCGGGCCCGGCACAGCTACGCCTGGCGCTCGGTCCTCGACACGGGCGCGACCCTGGTCTTCGGCAGCGACAGCCCGATAGAGCCGATCGCGCCGCTGCCCGGCCTCTATGCCGCAGTTGCCCGGCGGCGCGCCGACGGTAGCCCGGGAGAAGCAGGCTGGTATCCCGAACAGAAGCTGGCGCTGGAAGAAGCGGTGCGCGCTTTTACGTTAGCCGCCGCGGAGACCAGCGGGCAGAGCGACCGTTTGGGAACGATCGCGCCGGGCAGGCTGGCCGATCTGACCATTCTCAGCCACCCCATCTTCGAGCTTCCCGCCGAAGCCCTGCTGGAAACTACTGTGGACGCCACGCTCGTCGGCGGCGTTTTCCGCCATCGCACGTTCTAGGTCAGGCGCAACAATGGCTGTCCAGAGCTGACAGCTTTAGGAGAAGACGCCTTCGCGCGTCTCCGCGATCAGGCTATCGACGACCGCGCACAGCGCCTCCTCGCGGTTGTCGTCGCCACCATGCGCCTCGTAGACGGCAACCTGGCGGTCGGCGCTGGTGCCGTTCTCGAGGATCGTGCGCACGTAGTTCACTTCCTCCCGGCTATCCAGCTCGTCTACCACGTCGTCGAGGATTTCCAGCAGCTCCTCCATGAGCACCGGAAACGGCACCGACTCCTGGCGACCCCAGTCGATCATCTCGCCGGTGACGCCGTAGCGCACGGCGCGCCACTTGTTCTCCGTCGCGTGCATGTGGCGATAGTTGCGCCAGGAGAGGTTGTTCAGCCGGAGCTTGATCAGCTTGGCGCAGATGGCCTGGAAGAGCGCCGCCACACAGACCGCTTCTTCCACACGGGTGCAGATGTCGGCGATGCGGAACTCCAGCGTATCGAAGACCGGATGGGGGCGGATATCCCACCAGATCTTGGCGACGGGGTCGCGCTTGCCGAAGCTGCCGACCTTCATCAACGTCTTCTCGTAGGACTGGTATTCGGCCCAGGAATGGAAGGAGTGCGGGATGCCGGTCCGGGGCATCATCTCGAAGATAATGCTGCGATAAGACTTGAGGCCCGTATTCTTGCCGTGCCAGAATGGAGAGCTGGTGGAGAGGGCCAGCAGGTGCGGCACGAAGTAACGCGCCTGGTTCATGACCTCGATCATCAGGTCCTTCAGCTCAGGTACATCCTTGTGGCCAAAGCCGACGTGCACGTGCATGCCGAAGATGAGCAAGCGCCGGGCTACACCGCGCATATCGTCCAGCAGCTCGCGGTAGCGCGCCCCATCGGTGATCGACTGTTCATCCCAGCGGGCAAAGGGGTGCGTCGAAGCGGCGGCAATTTCCAGGCCATGCTCCTGGCCCATTTCGCAGACGGCGCGCCGCAGCCGGTAGACCTCCTGCCGCAGCTCTTTGATGTTCCGGCAGACGTGGCTGCCGACCTCCACCTGCGACTGCATGAATTCGGGTTTGAGGTCGAGGCCCTTCTTCCGGGTTTCGTCCTGTGAGAGGAACTCGGAGATGTAAGAATGGAGATTGCGGCTCTGCGGATCGATGATCTGGTACTCTTCCTCAATCCCCAGGGTGAGAGGCGGCATGGTGACGGTCATCGGAAACCTTCCTTTCGGCGCAAAGGTGAGTTTTCGGCGACGAGAGCAGCGTGGAACGGACAAGCAGCCGCATTATAAAGAGAGTAACGGCGGGCGACAAATGCCGCCCGCCCAGGAACGCCGGAAGGTTGCCGGTAGAGGCTAAAGGCGCCTATTCGGCCCGGTGCCAGTTGCGCAGAAACTCGACCAGCAGCCGCACGCCGAAGCCGGTCGCGCCGGAAGCGCTGTAGGCGCGCTCTTTCTTGCTCAGGGCGACGCCGGCGATGTCCAGGTGCGACCAGGGGTAGTCGGTGAACGCCTTCAGGAACATCGCCGAGGTGCCGACGCCGCCGAAACGCCCGCCGCTGTTCTTCATGTCGGCGACTTCCGATTTGATTTCGTCGGCGTAGTCGTCCCACAGCGGCAAGGGCCAGACGCGCTCGTGTGTGTTGGCCCCCGCAGAGACGAGCTGGTCGCGCAGCCATTCGTGCGTGCTGAACAGGCCCGCGGCGACGTTCTGGCCCAGCGCAATGATTGCTGAGCCGGTCAGCGTCGCCAGATCGACGACGGCATGGGGCCTGTAGCGCCCGGCGTAGACCAGGCCATCGGCAAGCACCATCCGCCCCTCGGCATCGGTGCTGATAATCTCAATGCTCTTACCGTTGCTGGCGCGAATAACGTCCGCCGGCCGGTAAGCGTGGGCATCCGGCATGTTCTCGGTCGCCGGGGCGATGCCGATGACGCGCAGGGGCAGGTCGAGCAGGCCCACGACGCGCATCGTACCCAGTACGGCAGCTGCGCCGGCCATATCCGACTTCATCTCCCCCATGTTCTCGCCGGGCTTGATGCTGATGCCGCCTGTATCGAAGGTAATGCCCTTGCCCACGAGGACGATTGTATCCAGGTCCTCGCGCTCGACGTTGTGCTCCAGGATGATGAACTGCGGCGGCTCGCCCGCGCCTTTCGCCACGGCGAGGAAGGCGCCCATGTTGTGTTGCTGCGCCCATTCACGGTCGCCTACGGTCACCTTCAGCCCTGTCTCCTCGGCGATGCTGCGCGCCGCCTCCGCCAGGCGGGTCGGCGTGGCTATGTTCGGCGGCTCGTTGACCAGGTCGCGGGCCAGCGTCACGCCGGCGACGATCGCCTCGGCATAGCGCACGCCTTCGCGAATCGCCTCCAATCGCTGCCCGTCGTATTCGACGATGGTCACCGTCTTGAGCCACGACTCTTCTTTGTCCTGCTTCTGGGCGTCGTAACGGTAGAGGGCGAGTAGCGTGCCTTCGGCTGTGGCCTGGGCCGCCAGCGCAACAGGCAGGCGCCCGATGCCGGCCCCATGGACTATCGTGGCGACGTGTTGCGCGTTCAACGCGCGCGCTTTCTTGATCGCCTCGCCGGCTGCACGGCGCACCTGCTCCAGATCGAATTTATCGGAGCGGCCCAGCCCGGCGACGAGCACGCGCCGCGCCCGGATGGCTCCCCTGGGGTAGAGCACGGCGACCTCGCCCCCTTTGCCGCGAAAGTCGCCGCTGGCAATCAGTTCGGAGATGGCGCCGTCGAGCGCTGCGTCCACTGCGCCCGTTGCACCGCCCGGCGTGGTGACGCCTTCAAAGAGATTGACGATGATGGTATCAGCATCACACGCCTGGATGCTGTCCTGTTTGACGTTGATTTCCATGTGGGTCTGTTTCCTCTTTCCCCGCCCATCCGCTAAAGCTAAAATGGCAACCGCAGGCACGCTGTACTAGATAGTAGCGGCGATCACCAATTGCTTCAAACGACGATCTGTTTGGGCGCCTGCGTCTGGTCGCACGCTTTAGTCAGACCATCCCTGGAGGAAAGACGATGAGATTATTGATCCTGGGTGGAACGCGCTTTCTGGGCCGGCATCTGGTGCTGGCAGCTCAGGAGCGGGGGCATGAAATCACGTTATTTAACCGCGGGCAGAGCAATCCCGGCCTGTTTCCCGGCGTCGTCGAGCTGGTCGGCGACCGGGATGGGAATCTGGAGGCGCTCCACGGCCGGCGCTGGGATGCTGTGATCGACACCAGCGGCTACGTGCCGCGTATCGTGCGCCAGAGCGCCGAGCTGCTGGCTCCGGCAGTCAATCATTACACGTTCATCTCCAGCATCTCGGTCTACGGAGATTTGACGGCGCCCAATATCGATGAGTCGTGGCCCGTGGCGACGATAGAGGACGAGGCCACGGAGGAGATTACCGGCGAGAGTTACGGCGCGCTGAAGGCGCTCTGCGAGCAGGTAGTTCTGGAGTTGTTCCCGCAGAACGGCCTGGTCATCCGCCCCGGCCTGATCGTCGGCCCCCACGATACCACCGACCGCTTCACGTACTGGCCTGTACGCGTCGACCGGGGAGGCGAAGTGCTGGCGCCGGCGCCGCCGGAGTATGGGACGCAGTTTATCGACGTGCGCGACCTCGCCGAATGGACCATCTTAATGGTGGAACAAAAGGCGGCAGGCGTCTACAACGCCACAGGCCCGAACGAACCGATGCCGCTCGGCGCCTTGCTAGACATATGCCGGGCCGTTTCCGGAAGCGACGCCAGGTTTACCTGGGTCTCGCCGGCGTTTCTGCTGGAGCACGGCGTGCAGCCGTGGGTGGAGTTGCCGCTGTGGATACCGGACGAAGCAGGATCCGCGGACATCAGCCGGGCTGTCGCTGCTGGTCTGGCTTTCCGGCCCGTAGCGGCGACGGTTGCCGACACTTTAAGCTGGGCCGACGGACGTCCGGCCGATCATCGCTGGCGCGCCGGGCTGGCTGCCGAAAAGGAAGCGCGGCTGCTGGAAATGTGGCACAGCAACCGCATCCTGGAAGCCAGCTAAACGTCTAGCGTGCGGCTGGCGCCGGCCCGTTTCAGCTCGTCGTCGAGCGTGAGTTTCAGTAGCTCCAGCTGGGCAAGCGGTATGGATAGGTTGGCCCTGGCTATTTCCTCGTTGAGGGCCACGATCCGGGCTGCATAGTCGCGCAGCCGGTCGGTCCATTCGAGCTGCTGCGCGGCCTGCTGCTGGCGGCCCCGGACCTGCGCCCATTCTCTGGCGAGAGATTCGCGCAGGTCGGCTATTTTGTCCAGCATCTCATTCCGCTTGGCGATCCAGGGCAGGGTATAGTCGTTATTCTGGAGTAGCTCGTAAGCGAGCTGCTGGTCGGCGGCGTAGGGATTCTTGTTCAGCTTGAGCGGCTTGCCTTTGCCCGGCAGGTTGTCGAACGCCCCCTTCTCGGCCGCCTCGTCGATGATGCGCTCGATAACGTTGCGCAGATCTTCCTCGCGGCGCTGGCGGCGCATCCGCTCAATCGCGTCTCTGTCGGAAAACCTATCGTAGAGGTCGCTCATCGGCTACTCCTGTGTCGTCCGGCGAACCAAGGCGGTTTTCTACTCGTACAGCGAGGATGCGCGCATCCTCGCCGCCACGTCTTCTTCAAAGCGAAGGATAGCACCAATAGCGGGCAGGGCAACCCGGCCCCCGCGTACCTGCAGCTCGTCACCCGCCAGCAGATCCTCGTAATGGCCGTCTGGAAGCGGCACGGCGAGCGTGCCATCACGCCCGGCCACGTTGAACAGGCCGAGCAGTCCCTCGCCTGCAGCCTGCCAGAGGCCGAGTACGGCCGGATCGGCCGCCAACCAGTAGAGATTGCCCTCACTCAATGCGGGCTCTTTTTTCAGCGCTGCCAACCGGGTAAGGAAAGGCTGCAGGGCGTAGTCGCCCCACGCGACAGGCTCGCGCTCAAAGAGGGAAGGCGTATGAAGCACGGCCGACTCCTGCCCGGCGTAAATGAGAAAAGGGCCCTTGTTGAAGGCTGCCAGCGCCGTCCAGGCCAGCGCCTGGTTGGTGCTGGTCCGGGCCATGATGCGCGGCTGGTCGTGGTTCTCCACGCAGCGCAGCTTGGCATAGTTCGCCGGATAGATGCCATCCTGGAAGCGCAGTATCTCCAGATACCGGCTGACCTCGTCCGGATCGGCGACGGCGGCGGCCCACTGGGGCCAGATGTCGTAATCGTAGGTGATGTCAAAAGCGCGGTAAAGCTCGCCATCGGAATGGGCGCGCAGGCCGGCACGCCGCCGCGCGCGCACGAAGCTGAGGTGAACCGATTCCGCCAGCCAGAGGACATCTGGCTTCTCGGAGGCGATTGCCGCGCGCGCCTGTTCCCAGAAGGCGACCGGGACAAGCGAGGCGACGTCACAACGGAAGCCATCTACCCCGGCTCGCACCCAGCGGCGCAATGTCTCAATCTGGTACTCCCAGAGCGCCGGCTCGTCGTAGTTCAGGTCGATCACGTCGCTCCAATCCGGCACGGTCGTCACCGGCCGCCCGGTCGCATCCTGCTGATACCACGCCGGATGCTCTTGCAGGAGCCGCGCATCGGCTGCCGTATGGTTGTAGACGACGTCGATCATCACCCGCAGGCCCAGCTCGTGGGCACGGGAGACCAGCGTCGCGAAATCTTCCGCCGAGCCGTATTCAGCGTTGACGGCGCGGTAGTCGGCGATGGCGTACGGCGAGCCCAGCGTCCCCTTACGCGCCTTAAGGCCAATGGGATGGATGGGCATGAGCCAGACGACGTCAACACCCATCTGGCGGATGCGCGGCAGATCGGCCGTTACCCCGGAAAAGTCGCCTCCTGGGCTGTGGCTGCGCACGTAGACCTCATAGAGGACCAGACTGCGCACGCTCCGGTCGGTATTCTCGGCGATGGCTCTCTCTCCATCAGCGCCGGCCCCAGAGCAGGACCGACAACAGTCGGGCGGCGTTCCAGGCATCGTCGCTGCCGCGATGATACGTGCCCTCCAGCTCCCAGCCAAAATAGGAGAGCGCCTGCGGCAGAGACACCTCATGATCGAGGCGCAACATCAGGCCGGCGAGGTTCTTGATATTGATGTGAGTGAATCCAAACGGGTAGGGGACGCCGCGCTCTTCACACTGGCGCTGGAGCTGGCGGCGGTCATAGTCGCCGTAGCTGGCCCACACACGTTTGGGCCCGCCGCATTCCTGCCGCAGGATGTTACAGGCATCGGCAAAGCTGATCCCCTGGGCGACATCTTCGGCCGTGAGCGTCGTTAGCCGCGTGCAGAAGGCGCTCACGGTCGACCGTTCGGGCCGCACGAGGATGCTCTGCTTGAACTCCCGGTGACCGCTGGTGACGTCCAGCAGGCAGAGGCCAATCTCGATGATCTCGCTCTCCTCGCCGGGAGGCGGCTCTACCTGCCAGCACGTCGCTTCCAGATCGACGACGATAATCTTGTCCAGTAAGTTACGAGCAGGCATCCTCTTCCTCACCAGCAATGTCCGGCCGGAAGCGCTCGTATTGCTCCGGCCGGTCCAGATCCAGCAGAATTGTATCCGACTCTACAGGAAGCAGGTAAAGTTCGTCGGCGTGATCGCGGACCAGATCCCGCGGAGCTGCGCCCGGCGGCAGGGCGAGGAGGGCAGGGAAGAAACGGCGCCCGAAGAGTACCGGATGGCCGCGCTGCTGGCGATAAACAGGGGCGACGATCTCGCCCTTCCCGGCCCGGAAGGCGGCGATAACCTGATCGAAGATCGCCGTGGGAATGAGCGGCTGGTCGGCTAGCACGACGAGAACCCCGGCGCAGTTCTCCGGCAGCGCGCCGATAGCCGCCTGTACCGAGGAGATCATCTCTCCTGTCGCATAGGCGGCATTGTGGACGGCGCGCACACCGTGGGCCGCCGCGACCTTTCCCACCTCCGCGGCGTCGTGGCCCGTCACCACCAGGGCCTCATCAACCTGGCTGCCGAGCAGATTCGTCAGGGTCTGCCCGAGCATGGTGGTCGGGCCCCACGGCAGCAGTGGCTTCGTCCGCCCCATCCGGCGGCTCTCTCCGGCAGCCAGGACGGCAGCTACAACAGGTCCAGAGGTGCGAGAATCAGCGATAATTGTCTTCGAACGGGTCGTTATGGCGTGAATAGGGTGTTGCCCGGCCTGTCTGTGCGCGCCCGTCGGGGCTGACCAGTGCAAAAGCCAGGAAGAAGAAGAACTGGAGAATGCCCACGCCAATCACGATCAGGGCAAGGAGAACGGCCCACTCCGGCAGCGAGGGGGGAAGTGAGAGCTGTCTGTATATCTGCTCATAGGACAGATAATTGTTGGTCATCAGGTAACGCACAAAGAAGTAGGTTGCCGCGGCTGAGAGCAACAGCCAGACACTCTGAATCACAGTGCGCCGGGCAAAACCTCTCCGGCGGGCCAGCTCCTGGTCACGGCGGCGATCAATGCGCATACTCTGGCTCCTTTTCCTGCCTCACGGTGTTCCCTGGATGAGACACCAGGCGGCTGTCCAGCCACTATCCTGGCGATCCGGGACAAACAGGTTAAAGAATATTGCTTCAGAGGGCGTCGAGGTCATCACCTGCACAACCGTCTCCACCCGCTGTTCCACTATTTCGACGGTGCTGTTTTCGGGGATAGCCAGGTCGAATTCCGCCGCCGTTACCGACGGTCCTTCGCGGTTGAGCAAAACAACCCGGCCCCGATCGGGACTGGTGCCGCACAGGCCGCGGTCTGCACATTCCTGGCTACAGACCAGCGTGGCCTGCTGCCGGGCCGTGACGCCCGTTTCTTCCCCCGGCGGCGCTTCGCCCCCACCACAGGCAGCGAATATCAACAGTACGGCGACAAGCGCCAACACTGCCCACGCATTCCCGGCCCTGGTGTGATGCGGTACTTCCACAGGTTCCTCTTCGGCAGCAGGAAGCAGGCCTATTTAGCCGCTGCCGTCCATATCAGTCTAGCAGAACGGGATAAGTACGACAATGGGCCACCAGTAGGGGCCCGTTACGCCGCAAAGCGGGCCTCAGCCGTCAACGCGCCAGCCAAACGCCTCAGGATCGGCGCCCGCAAGGAAATCTGCCGGAATATCCGCCAGGGTGAGGGCGGCCTCGACTGCCAGCGTGCTGTCCGGCAGGTAAAGCTCCCCGATCGCTTTGCCCAGGCGACCACGCATCCGCTCCACGCGACCGACCAGGTGGAGCGGCGTCTCCGTGGGCACTGGATGGCGGTACTTAAGCTCCAGTCGCACCGTCATCATGAAGTTGTGGTGATCGCCGATCATGGCCACGCGGCCTACGATCTCGTCCAGCATCGCCGCGACGATGCCCCCGTGCGCCAGACCGGGATAGCCCTCATAGGCCGCGGGAACGGCATAATCGGCATAGACCTCGTCCACGCCGTTGTCGAAGAATGTCATATGCAGGCCGTGTGGGTTCAGGCGCCCGCAGATGAAACAATGGTCAGAGTTGGGCTGTTGCTGCATCGGAACGGCCGTCTGAGCTTCAGGAAACTGGCTCTCCCACGCCCATCACCGCCAGATAAGCCTTCCAATCCTCTTCCGTGTCGAGGTCGAACTTCAGGCCCGGCGCGTGGACGATACGGCTATGCATGCCCAGACGCTCCGCTTCCTGCAGGTGACGCTGAAAGCTGCCGTCGCCATAACGGAACTCGAAGCCCAGCGGCGGGGTGACGTACAGGGCATTGGTCCCATTCCCATTGCGATCGCCGCAGATGGCGATGGCCCTTGGGCGGCGGCGGGGCAGGCCGCCGTTGCCGAAGTGACGGAGCTGCGCCCCCGATAGACCGGGCACCACTTCCGGCAGCATCATTTCGATATCTTCAACCGTAATGAGGGGAAGATCGGCAGGAATGACGAGAATGCCCGTCGCTTCCTGGGCCGCCGCCAGATGGGCCGCACGGGTCAGGGCTACGTTGAGGTCCTGTTTGTCGCCCTCGCCGTAGGTATAGGCTCCATAGTTGCGGGCGATCTTCAACGCCGCGGGGTCGCGGCTGATCACCAGGCTGCGGAAAATGCCGGGAACGTTGTTCAGCGTTTCTAACGTGCGGTTCAACATGCTGGTCGTCAGTGCGGCACGCTCTTCCGGAGACAGTATGTGGGCCAGCCGGCTTTTTCCGTATCGCAGCGGTTTGACGGGTACAACGGCCCAGGTTGTCATCTCTATGCTAACTCCTCTGTATACGCCAGAATCTCACGAGCCAGGCGTGCACGAGCATCGCGGTCGTGCATGATGGTGTCGGTGCACAGCAGCTCGTGATCGGGCGAATTCACTGCGCCCTGATCCTGTCGATCGTAGACGAAAACGTCGATGAGGTCCCCGTAGTAATCGACTATGGCCTGCGGTGATACCGGAAGCCCTCTTTCCTGGAGCATCTTGGCGGCCGGTCCTTTGATCGCCGCGCCGCCGACAATGGGGCTCACCGCCACCACGACTTCCGGTACATCCATTATCATAGCCCGGATCGGGTAAACATTCAATATGGGGTCCAGACTGACAAAAGGGTTTGACGGGGCGAGGACGACCACGTCGGCTTTCTCCAGAGCAGCGATGACGGCCCCGGAGGCGCGCACGTCGTCGGGCAGCAACACCTCCCGTACGGCCGGCTGCCACTGCCGCTCCACAAACCAGTGCTGGAACGGCAGCACACCCTCGTCGGTAACGAT
>JAAYYY010000455.1 GCA_012515125.1 Chloroflexota bacterium | reverse complement strand
CTGTTGGCGCTCTCCGGAAAGCCCGGCGCATAGCCCCAGCCGCCGCTCTCCAGCCGGTTCTGCTCCAGGAAATCGCCCGCTGCCTGCAACGCTTCCTCATCAGCCGCGAACCCGGCCGCCCGCAGCGCCATGATCGCCATCGCCGTGGCGTCCGGGTTGCCTGCCGTGCCGAAGCCGTCGTCCCACGAACCTGCCAGCTCGCCGTCGGCGGCCTGCAGCGAGAGCAGGAAATCGATCGCTTCCTGGGGCACTTCTTCCCCGGCCGCGGCGAGGGCCAGAATCGCCAGCGCCTGGTTATACGGGTCAGTCACACCGGCCGAACCGTCGTCGGCAAAATGCTCGCTAAGCGTCGCGACCAGGTCGGCGCCGGCAAAATCGGCCGGGTCGGCGCCCGCCGTCACGAGGGCCAGAACGAGCTTGCCCGCGCTGCCGCCCGTCTGCGCCGCCGTCTCGGCGACTGCCTCCGGCTGGCTCTCCAGGAAGGCCAGCAGCTCGTCTACCGGCCGGCCGACCGCCGCCAGCGCCAGCAACGCATCGGCAGTCCCTGTTACGTCGGAGGGTGCGGCGTTTGCCCCGGTGCTGAAGGCCGTAAAGCCCCCGTCGTCGTTCTGGTGCGTTGTGACGAGCCACTCCGCCGCGGCGTCGATAGCTTCCCCGGTACCGGCTTCCTGCGCCCGGGCGATGCCGCCTGCGACGAGCAGGACAACCAACAGCAACAGCAGGCGGATGCCGGCGCTCCCTGCCAACGAATACACACCTTTACCCATTGTAAGACCTCCTCCCGATGTGGCGCACTTCCGGGCAGAAGAGCGCCTGTGTGTGGTGTGGCTGGCTGGACTCATCGGCCGGACAACAAAAAACCCGCTGTCGCGCGCAGGCTGACAGCGGGTTGAGAATGCCGGGGATGCCAGTTCCCAACCCTTACCCACGCGGGTTGAAACTGTCCAGGGAGGGCGACCTGACTCAGCAATTGACGCGCTCGCGCGCAGACCATTGCCTCACAGTTGCGGGGACAGCACTGGACTCTTGGCGCCTCTCGTTAAGAGCGGCAGCCAATCACCAGTTTCGCCATTACGTCCGGCCATCCGGGGCGTTGGACACCCTGAACAAAGTTCACTATGAAGCTGTTAACGACCGCAGTGTAGCACCGAGGCGCGCAGCCGTCAAACAATTACCGCGAAAAGGCTACAGGCTGTAGCGTAGAGCGGTTTTTATGAATCGCTCTTTTTACGCGTGGCGCGGCGCGATTTACAAAAATCGCGCTACAACCGCCGTGTTACTCGTCGAGCAGAATCACCGGCTCCTGGTAATAGCGCAGCCGGCTGCGGGCCAGCTTCTGGGCCAGGAAGTCGTTGAACCAGGCCCGTTTCGCCGGAAGCGGCTCGTCCGCCTTCAGCCGCTCCAGGTCTGCGTTCAGCCGCAGAATCCGGCCGGGAATGACGAAGCGGGTCAGCCCCGCCGGCAGAAGCCCGCCCTGGCTCGCCGTGTCAAAGACCTGCTCTGGCCGGAACTGCGGGAAGACGGCGACGGCCTTCATCTGCGGGAACTGCCCGCGCAGCCGGTCCAGCTCCGTCACCAGCGTCCGCTCGACAACGCCCCACTGGTTGTAGGTGGCGACGATGCGGTTCATCAGCGCCAGCCGATCGGCGCCCTCGGCCGCCTTTGCCAGCATTGCCCGGCCGTCGCGGTCGAGGAAGTAACAGAGGGCGTCCCGCTCATTCACTGCACTTTGCGCCTCCTCCACCGTCACGGTGGAAAGCTGCAGGCCCTTCTCGGCGGAGAGGTCGGCGGTCAGGTCCACGAATGGCCGGTCGCCGGAGATGACGTGGTACCAGGTGTGCAGCTCGAAGTCGTCACGATGGGCATCCACCACCTGGACGATGATGTGCGGGTAGCCCAGCCGCTGCAGGGCGGTAAAGCGCGTCGCGCCGTCGAGGATGATATAGCGCTCGTTCCAGAAGGTGACGAT
>JAAYYY010000454.1 GCA_012515125.1 Chloroflexota bacterium | reverse complement strand
CCCTGGTTCTGGATGAGCGCGCTGGCTTACCTCATCCGGCTGGCGCTGATGAACATGAGCAACCCGGTTTATCAGGCTTTTGTCATGGAACATGCCGCGCCTGAAGCGCGGGCGACTGTCGCCAGCCTGGTGAGCATGAGCTGGAGCTTTGGCTGGGCGTTCAGCCCGACGCTCAGCGGCTGGCTGCAGGTCAATTACGGCTTCACGCCCGTTTACATCGGCACGTTGATCAGCTACATCATCGCGATTTACCTCTACTGGCGCTACTTCGGACTGCGGCCCGCGCAGGTCGCGGAACCGGTTAACATTTCCACCCCCGGGAGGTCATCATGAAGAGGAAATGGGCACGCTATTTCCTGCTGATTCCGGCGCTACTGGTTGTCCTGGTTGGCCTGAGCGCCGCCAGCAACCTGTTCTTCCCGCGCAGCTCGAAACTAGTCGAGAGACTGAGCGCCGAGGAAAAGGCGCGGGCCGCCGAGGTTATCCACCTGCGGCAGGAGCTGGGCAACGAGGTCTGGCCCGGCTTCGGCGACGCGGCCATTCCGCTTGTCCTCTACAACGAAGCGTACGCCTTCCTGCTCAACTACGAGGGCGAGCCGCCTATTGGCTGGGCGCTGCCGCGCTCCGGCGAGCAGCAGGGCACGGCGTGGGAGCCGGTTCCGGGCGAGGAGTTCCTTGGCGGACCGTACTACCGGCAGCGGCTGGTTGGCGACGTGACGCCGCAGGCGTTCTGCGTGCGCCTGGGCGACCAGTGGGCCGCGTCGATGACCACCTATGAATGGTCGCGGGTCAGGCTGGCGCAGTTGATGAAGGAAGAGCTGCCGTCGTGGCTCAGTCCGGTCGTTCCCTTTTTCCTCGTGACCAGGCTCTATATTGGCGATACGGATAAGTATGTCTCCGCTCTGACGCACGAGTCCTTTCATGCTTTTGTCGGCCTAGAATCGGAACGACGCCTGATACAGGCCGAAGAGGCGGCGCGGCGCCTGGAAGAGAGCTACCCCTGGGAAGATGAGGCGAATATCGCCGGCTGGCAGACAGAGCTGGAGCTGCTGACCCGGGCCGTGCGCGCTTCCAGCCGCGAAGAGACGGTCGATCTGGTCGGGCAGTTCCTGACCGCACGGGCCGAGCGCCGCGAGAATAACCGGCTGGCGACCCGCCTGATGGACTACGAGCAGCGGCGCGAATGGCTGGAAGGGCTGGCGAAGTACGTCGAGCTGGAAGCGTGGCGGCAGGGCGCCACGGCGCCGGACTACAGCGCCCATCCTGCCGCCGCCGAGCTGTCGGATTTCCACGGCTACGAGGGCTTTGAGACCGCCTGGGCCAGAGAGGTCGATCAGATAACGCGCACGGCCGAGGATTCTGGCGACACGCGCTTCTACTACAGCGGCATGGCCCAGGCCACGCTACTTGACCGGCTGATGCCCGGCTGGAAAGAGGGCGCTCTGACTGGCGGCACGACGCTCGAAGGGCTGCTCGCGGCTGCGATTGATGCGTAGGCCATGTCTGTAACCAGACGCCATCTCCATTCGGGCCGTGGCGCGATTTGAGAAAATCGCGCTACAGCTGGCCGGCCGGTTGAACCTCCGAGCGCACCCTTCGGGGGCTTTTGTGTTGCCCGGCGGTTGAGTATACTATCCGAAGGGTCACTTGTGCCCGGAGGCAGGGTATGTTCGAGGTCGTGACAACTCCCGCCGTCGAGACAGCGAAGGCGCCGCTGGGCTATGTCGTGCCGCGCGCCACCACCGTGCAGGAGGTGCCGGCCGGCGCTCCTCTCCGCCATCCGTCGCTCTACTTCAACCAGGAGCTGAGCTGGATCGACTTCAACTGGCGCGTGCTGCATCTGGCTCTGGACGAGCGCACGCCGCTGCTGGAGCGCGTGCGCTTTCTGGCAATCACGGCGAGCAACCTCGACGAGTTTGTGCAGAAGCGGGTGGGCGGCCTGAAGCGCCAGGAAGCGGCCGGCGTGCGCACGCTTTCGCCCGATGGCCTGACGCCGACGGAGCAGCTGGCGTTGATCCACCAGGCGCTCCTGG
>JAAYYY010000453.1 GCA_012515125.1 Chloroflexota bacterium | reverse complement strand
TGAGGGCCACAAACTCGGCCAGCAGATTCGAGTTGCGATAGGCGCTGGCGCGCAGCATCAGCCGCCGCTCCAGCCAGCCCTGCCCGTCGAGCAGGCGAGCCAGCCGCCGCCGCCAGTCGGCCGGCGACGCCTCGCTGAGGAAGCCGACGCGCCCCAGGTTGATGCCAAAAATGGGCACGTCGTAACAGGAGGTCACGCGCGCCGCACGCAGCGTCGAGCCGTCGCCGCCGAGCACGATGACCAGATCGCTCTGGGCGATCTCCTCCTGCACGGCCGGCTCTTCCAGGTCATCGCCGGCGGCGACGTGGCCTGCCACGCCGCGCTGCTGCAGCCAGGCCTTGACCTGCGACGCCAGCGGCGCTGCTTCCTCGATGCCGGGGTGGTACAGGATGGTCACCCGCTCCATCTCAGCGGCGGTCCTCCGCTCTCTGCTGCAGCCAGGCGACGATTTCGCCGCGCGGCACGGCGGTTTGCTCGCCCCCGTCCATCGGGCGCACGGTGACGAGGCCCTGGGCGACTTCGTCCTCACCCACGATCAGCGTCTCCCGGACCTGCCGGCGGTTGGCCTCTCGCATCTGGCTCTTCATGCTGCGCCGCTCGCGGGCAAAGGCGAAGAAGGTGCTGATGCCGGCGGCGCGCAGCGCCTGGGCCAGCTCCAGAGCCGCCATCTTCGTCTCGCCGCCAAAATGCACGACCATGACCTGCGGCGTGGGCGGCTGCGGCGCTTCGACGCCCTGGGCCTGCATCGCCAGAATGACGCGCTCGATGCCGCTGCCGAAGCCGACCGCGGGCGCCGGTGGGCCGCCGATGGCCTCCGAGAGGCCGTCGTAGCGCCCGCCGCCAAAGAGGGCCGCCTGCGCGCCGATGCCTTCCGCCCAGACCTCGAAGACGGTCTGGACGTAATAGTCGATACCGCGCACGAGGCGGAAGTTCTGCCGGTAGGGGACGCCCAGCCGGTCGAGAATCTGCAGCAGCTCGGCGTAGTGGGCGGCGCAATCTTCACACAGATGGTCCACGATGTGCGGCGCTTCGGCGAGCACGGCGTCCATGCCCGGCTCCTTGCTATCGAGGATGCGCAGCGGGTTGCGGCGCAGCCGTTCCTGGTCCACGGGCGAGAGCTTTTCAGGGCGGGTCTGCAGGTAGGCGCGCAGCTTCTCGACGTAGGCCGGCTTACAGCGCCGGCAGCCGGTGCTGTTGAGCTGCACGCTGAGATCGCGCAATCCGAGCCGCCGCAAGTAGTCGAGGGCGAGGCTAATGGCTTCGGCGTCGGCGGCCGGGTCAGTCTCGCCGATAATCTCACAATTGAACTGGCTGTGCTGGCGGTAGCGGCCGGCCTGGGGCCGCTCGCGGCGGAAGATGGGCCCGAAGGTGTAGACCTTCACCGGCTGGGTCTCGTTGTTCAACCCATTCTCGACGTAGGCGCGCACGACGCCCGCCGTAAACTCGGGCCTCAAGGCGAAGCTGTCCCCGTCCTCTTCCTCGATGGTATACATCTCCTTCTGCACGAAGAAGTCGGAGGCGGTGCCGACGCCACGCTCGAAGAGGTCGGTGTATTCGATGATGGGCACGTCCAGCCGCTGGAAGGCGTAGAGCAGGGCCGTCTCTTCGGCCGCGCCAATAACCTTATCCCAGTAGGCCCGATCGGCGGGCAGAACGTCCTGCATGCCGGCGACCCGTTGAATAGAGCTCAAGCTTACCTCCACGCCGGGCAATCGGGGCGCACAGTGTCACGCCGCAGGAATCTCTTGCAGACGACGGCCCGGGGTCCGAGGGATTATTATACCGCTTCACCGGCTGAAAGGCAGAACTCTCCAAGTTGCCCTAATGTGGAAAAGCCCCCGCCCTGCTCCCGGAGTGCGCCTGCCATCCTGGCAGGCAGCATCCCTGCCCCCCAGATCGAAAGTCAGCAAATTACGGGGCATTTCCGCAAAGCGGCGTTTCTGTAGAGCGATTTTTCCAAATCGCTCCCCAACGCACAGCACGCGATTTGAAGAGATCGCGCTACATCGTTGCCGGCATAGTGCCTCGTATTTCGTAAATCTCAAAAATGGCAGGCGCGCTCCACGCTATACCAGACTCTGCGCGCAATGCCCCCGATGCCCACATGCCGCGCAGCGCTGCCAGTCGCCGTGGTCGCGGTCCACCTCCTCGGCGTAGAAATCCTCGTGCATCTCCGCCAGCACGTCGAGCAGGGTCTCCTCCAGCTCGGGGGTGAAGGGGATGCTGAAGGCGTTATCGGCGTACTGGAGAATGCCGCGCTCCGGCCGCTGCCCGTAGGTCTCGTCTACCAGCAGGCAGTAGGCCGCAAGCTGCAGGATGTGGCTCTGATGGGGATAGGGCGGCGCGGCCCCCGACTTGACCTCCACGGGCACGATGCCGCCGCCCGGCTCTTCGACCAGGTAATCCGGCCGGCCCGTGAGCTGCAGTCGGGCCGAATAAAGGGGCGCTTCCTGGGCATACCAGGTGCCCGTGTCCGTGTAGAGGATTTCGCCGCGCGGCAGCCCGCTCTCCCGCCACATGCGGCCAGCCCGGATGAACAGCGCCAGGCCGAGCAGCAGCAGAGCCGCGCCCAGGGCGGCCCATCCGGTCTCGATCCCGTTGATGCCCATCGCCTTCTACGCCCCGTTGACCAGCAGGAAGACGAAGATCGCCACGACGACAAAGAAGATGCCATACGCCAGCCGGCGCCCCCAGACCGCGCCGCGCACCAGCCGGCCGTGCTGCTGGTGGTAGCGGGCGCCGCGCGCCAGCGCCTGCGCGTTCTCCGGCCTGTAGCCGGCCACGCGGCTGAGCCACCAGGCGCGCCGGCAGTAGACGTAAGCGCTGATTTCACTGGCACGGATCACTTTTTCGCTCATATGTTCTAATTTAGCAGAGAAAGCGGCGGTTAGCAAGAGGCAACTTGCGGGCGGCTCGGCTTTTCTAGACATCCATTATTCATCCAGCATCTCCGGTAGGGGCGGGGCAGGCCGGCAACCACCTCAACCGAAACGGAACGCCTTCGCCCCGGCCTGCCCCGCCCTGCACGACGTGACATACTACCGGCCCATCCCGCCCGGCACAATTCACCTCCCCTTCACTTCTCTCTGCCCGCTCCCGCTGTATACTATTAGTGAACATCCGTTCTAATTTCAGGAAAGCCGGCCCATGTCGCCTCAACCGCAACCACATCTTCTGTCCTCGCCCCGAAGCCGGCCCTCCCCCATCTGCCTCACTTCTGCCGTCCTTTCTCGCTCCCCCACCCTCCACCGAAGTGCCGTTTGCCGATATTTCGCGCGATTTCCCCGAAGTATCGCCAACCGTCACACAATGAAGGAGTCGCCGCGCCCGAAATATCGCCAGACGACACTTCCGGCACATATCACCGTGTCAGCAGACGATATTTCCCGGCCCTAAAAAAACGGTCACGAAATATCGGCAAACGGTACTTCGTCCGCGCCACTGCGCCAATCAGCCCGAAAGGAGTAGGTCGGGTTTTCAACCCGACACCCCCCACCCGACGATGCCATCACGGCCGCAACAGCACCTTACGCACGCCGGGCCTGGCGGCGTGTTCCAGCGCCTCCAGCGCCTCGCTCAGCGGGTAAACCGCGTCG
>JAAYYY010000452.1 GCA_012515125.1 Chloroflexota bacterium | reverse complement strand
GCTCACGCTGGCCTACCTGCGCGCCTGGCTGACCAACGCCCCGCTGGGCGAGATTCAGCGCGAGGGGCTGGAAGTCCTGCTCGCCCTGGCGCAGCCCTGGCACGCCCGCGGCCTCGCCTGGCAGCGCCTTCTGGCCTCCGTCCAGCGCATGGGCGTCCAGGTTGGCATCACCCCCGAGGAGGCCAGCCGTGGACGGTAAGAACGCTCGCTGCCGGGTGTGCGGCGCCGCGCTCAGCCTGACCGAGCACCGCACCTGCGCCCGCTGCTGGAACGCGCACTGGAACCGCCTGCTGAACGACGTGGACGTGCAAATCATCCTGCCCGACGAGCAGGGCGACGTCGACGAGTTCACCAACAGCCTGGAGGGCTTGAGCAACGACATGATTGCCATCGTCGCCGAGCTGACGACCGCTAACAACGAGCTGCAGCGCGAGAACGAGGAGCTGTGCCGCACCAACAACCACCAGGACGAGGTCATCCGCCGCCAGCAGGCGACCATCGATGAGCTCAACGAGGTGGTGAAGGAACAGGCGGATTACGTGGCGTATCTCGAGACCCGGCTGGAGCAGGAGGGGGCGCGCGCCGACGGTCTGCAGGCGCGCCTCGACGGCCTGTCGGCGGCCCTGTTCGCAGAGAACCGGCCCCTGCCGCCGCGGCTGGCGAGGTGGAATGGCAAGGACGGCCAGCTGCGTTAGCAGCCGCCGTCCCCGCGTGAGGGTGTATCCGGGTGTGGAGAGTGCCCGCTCTCCACACCCACACTACCGAGGAGTATACCAGATGACGACCGCAGAACAACTCACCCTGACTCTCAACCCATCCAATCCCACACCATCCAACGGCTTCACGCCGTCGCCCTACCAGCAAGCCATCTTCGACAGCGTGCGCCAGGGCACGGACGGTCCCGACCTGTTCGTCTCGGCGGTGGCCGGCAGCGGCAAGACGACCACCATCGTCCAGGCCGCCCGCTTCATCGACGCGCCGGGCCTGTTCGCCGCCTTCAACGTCGCCATCGTCGACGAGCTCAACCGCCGGCTGGACGGCACCCAGATGAGCGCCATCAACTTCCACAAGATTGGCAAGCGCGCTCTGGACCGCCACCTCGAGCCGCGCGTCCAGGTCGACCGCCGCAAATACCTCAAGCTGGCGCGCGCCTGGGTCGATCAGCACGTGACCACCGGCGACAGCGAGAACCGCCGGGCGCTGGGCGGGGCGCTGGCCGATCTGGCCGGCTTCGCCCGCAAGACGCTCACCGACCCGGCGGACGCGGATGCCGTCCTCGCCCTGGCCGACCACTACGACATCCTGTACATCCCGGATGACGTCCTGCACGCGCTCACCACACTTCTGTCACAAGGCCAGGAGCTGGCGCGGCGGGAGGGCACCATCGACTTCGACGACATGCTCTACCTGCCCCTCGCCTGGAACCTGCCGCTCCAGCAGTTCGAGTGGGTCTTCGTCGACGAAGCGCAGGACCTCAGCCCCGCCCAGCTCGAGCTGGTGCTGCGCTGCCGCGCGCCGGGCGGGCGCATGATCTTCGTCGGCGACGAGCGCCAGGCCATCTACGGCTTCGCCGGCGCCGACAACCGCAG
>JAAYYY010000451.1 GCA_012515125.1 Chloroflexota bacterium | reverse complement strand
GGGGAAACGCGACTGACAGGCCCAGCGTCTCCCGGGGGCCGATCAGGATGGGCAGGGCGGGCTCAACCTGCCCGGCAGGCTCATAGGCATCACCTCCTTCGGGGCGGACGCGGACGGCCTCACGGTCCAGATAGACGGCCCCCTCCCCCGCGTTGTGCAGCGCCAGATGGACGACGACCTGCTCACTAGCCGGCTCCAGGTAGGCCTGGCCAACCGACACTTCCAGGGCATCCACGAGGCGCGGCACCTCGCCCAGGGCCACGACGGCCGGCGCCCCGCCCGGCTGCGCCCGCAGCTCGGCAAACAGGGGCCGGCCGGGGGTCGTCGCGGCGAGGGTCAGGGTGGCCTGCCAGGGGCCGGCCGTCGCCTCCAGGGGCACGGCCGGCGTCTGCTCGCCCCCTGTCGAGAGCGAGAGCAGGAGCGTCTGGCCCCCTGTTGGGGAAGAGGGCCTGTTGTGTCCTTCTATTACTATGCGAAGGGAACCATCTGCAGCGTTGGCGTAGTGGACCGCCTCGACCTGCACCTCCCCCCACCCCGGCAGCGAGAACGGCTCGCCGATCGGATACGACCTCTGCGCCAGTTCCTGCTCGGAGGCCACGTCGTAGCCGGCAAAGGCCAGCGCGACGTCATCGTCGGCCGCGGCCGGCAGCGCAAAGAGGGTCATGCCCGGCCGGTTCTGGGAAAGGAAGACCGCCGTTTCGTGGCTCGCGCCCTGCTGCTTTTCCGTGACGACGAAGGCCAGGGACGCGCCGGTATCGGTGCTGAGGCGGATGCGGTCGCCGGGCTGCAGGTTGCGCACCAGACCATCCGGCAGACCGATGCCGTAGTTGACCACCGTGCCGAAGAGCCAGACCGCTACCGGGCGCTCCGAGGCCATCGTGGCCTCGCTAAAACGCAGCTCGCCGCGTGGCGAAGGGCGGCTGGGGTCGATGGCCAGGGCAATCGTCTCTTCGGTGGCCGCGTAGTGCAGCTCGATGGCGCCCGGCCGGCCGATGGTCAGGGCAGCGCCCAGGCCGCCGATGGTCTGCAGGGCATCGCCGGCGCCGCTCATCTCCGGCAGCAGCGGCGTGGGTGTGGCCTCCCCGGGAGCCGCGGCGACAGGCGTCGCTTCTCCCTCCCCTGCCGCACGGCCGGCGGCGCGCCCGCGCAGGGCAAAGCCGAGGAAGAGGGCCGCGACGAGCAGGAAGCCGGCGACCTTGAGCCGCGTCACCTGCCGCTCGCGGGCCGCCTCCCCATCCTCCTGGCCCAGCGCCAGCCCGATGACGCCCTGCTCGTAGAGCAGCTCCGGGTCGGCGACGACGATGCCCGGCCGGCCGTCGGGGCGGATGAAAGCGCCGCGGCGGAAGTCGTCCCGCCGCCGGCGCAGGTAGCGCAGAACGTCGGTATCGGTGTGCTCTTCTGTGCCGGCCGCCAGCTCGGCCAGCTCGCCCTCCAGCGCCTGGCGGAAGATGTCCTGGTATTCGGGCGGGATCTGTGCCAGCTCCCGCTGCACGTCAAGGTCGTCGAAATGGAACACGGGTGGTCCTCCTGTCAGCGATTCCGCGAACGCCGGGAAGCGCCGCTTACTCCGTTTCAACCCGGTCCGGAGCAACAACGGGAAAAAAGACGGGCAGGCGCACGGCCGGCAGCCCCAGGACCAGGCCGTCGTTGACCTCGCCGGCGCGCACTCTGGCCGACCAGGCGGGTACAAAGGGGACGATGATGCGGGCGACGTCCCTTGCGGCCTGGTCGTACAGGCTGAAGGCGGCCTCGCCCTGCAGGTTGGTAAACGTCTGGCCCAGCCGCTGCCCCAGGGCGTCCACGGCCAGCACGCTGACGTTGGGGATGCCCTCCCCCGGCCCGGGGGCGCGGTCGTTGTTGGCGTCGTAGTAGACGAGCAGGCGGATGGTCGTCGCCGGCGTCTCGCTCTCCTCCTCTACAGGGCCGAGATAGCGTGCAGTCAGTGAAAGACGTTCTGTTGCCGTTATGGCAACAGTCGCTGTCACGGTCGCCGTGGCCAGGGGCGTGACCGTGGCCCGCGGCGGCGCCGGGCCGGCCGGGCTGCGGCTGCCGTCGGGCTGCGTGAGCGGCGCCGGCGTGGGGGTCATGGTTGGCGTCGGCGACGGCGTCCAGGTCGGCGTCGGCGACGGGGTCAGCGTCGGTAGCGGCGTGGGCGTCGCCGTGGGGGCGAGGAGCGCCGTCTCCAGGTCGTAGCTGCCGTCAGCGTCGGTCACTTTATCGACGAGGGCCACATAATGGCCGTCGGCCGGCGCGGTGAAGGTGAGGCTCGAGCCGAGGTCGTCGGGCGCGCGGTCGTCGTTTTCACCGACGGGCTGGCCCGCCCAGGTGAGGCGCAGCCGGGTGTCGAGCTGGCCGTAGGGGGTGGCGCTGACCCGCAGGATCTGGCCCGCCTTGAGAAAGCCCGTAAAAGCGTCCACGTCAGCGCCGGCGAGCGTCAGGCCCGCCTCCACCTGGAAGCCGATTGGGGTCGCCGCCGCCGGGTCGTCGTTGGGCTCGAAGCGGTCGGGGCCGTAGGCGCTCCCGGGCGTGGCTGTGGCCGCCTCCGCAGGGGGCGTCAGATGGATGACGATGGGCGTCGGGTTCTGCCCGCCCTCCCGGGCTGCACCGGATTTGCTCGATGCGGCAACCAGAACAATGACCGGCAGGATGAGCGCGATAGAAAACCAGGGTTGTACTTTCATCATGTTTCCTCGCTGTTCGCCTCGTTTTCGCCGGCGCTTCCCGTCGTCGTCTGTGGCACGGTGACGGCCGCCGGCAGCGCCGCCAGGCTGCCCACAAAGGGGTGCACAACGTCCGGCCGGTGGCCCTGGCTGATGAGCTCGGCCTGTACCGCCTCGCGCAGACCCTGGCCGACCCGTTCCGCCAGGCGGGCCAGCTCTTCCGGCGCGAGCTGCAGCGCCTGCGCGCCGGCGATGACGCCGCGGATAT
>JAAYYY010000450.1 GCA_012515125.1 Chloroflexota bacterium | reverse complement strand
TGGCGGCCGAAGCCGTGGGCGTACCGGTTGAGCGTGTTGAGATGGTTCTGTCGGATACGGCATATACCGGCAACTCGGGCTCGGCCTCTGCCTCGCGCATGACCTGGATGGCCGGCAACGCCATCCGGGGTGCGGTGCAGGAGGCGCTGGCGGCCTGGAAGAATGAGGACCGGCCGGCGAGAGCCCACTACCGGTTCGTACCGAATCCGACCACGCCGCTGGACCCGGAGACGGGCAAGAGCATGCCTAACATCACCTATGGCTACGTCGCGCAGGTAGTAGACCTGACGGTGGACGTAGAGACGGGCCATATCTACGTGGACCGGGTCGTCTGCGCCGACGACGTGGGCAGGGCTATCAATCCGACGCTGGTAGAGGGGCAAATTGAAGGGGCCGTCGTGCAGGCACACGGCTACGCGCTGACCGAGAACTTGAGGCTGGAAGGCGGGCGCATCCTCAACCCCCGGCTGAGTACGTACCTGATTCCGGGTATTATGGACATCCCCGCCGAGGTGAAGTCGGTCATCCTGGAGTACCCCGACCCGCAGGGGCCGTGGGGCGCGCGGGGCATGGCCGAGATGCCTTTCATCCCCTACGCGCCGGCCGTGGTCGCCGCCCTGTACGATGCGACGGGCGTCTGGTTCGACGAGTTCCCGCTGACGCCGGAGCGCGTGGCGATGAAGCTGAAGGAGCACGCGGCTGCCGTCGCCGCCGATTAGGGTGCGCCCTCGGCGAGATAGTCCTGCAGCCAGCCGGGCACGCTGTCCGCGTAGTCGGCTTTCACCGCGGGCGCCGCGTCGCGCAGGCCGGCGTACCAGGAGAGCGACCGGTTGACCATGCCCAGGCGGTAGGCCAGCCTGAGCGTCGCCTCCAGCTCTACGCGGGGGGCGAAGCGCGTCCACGGCTCCAGGTAGGCGTCGCGCACCTGCTTCAGCTCGGGCCCTTCCTCCGGCAACTGCAACCAGTGGGCGATGCTCCGCAGCGTGACCAGCATCGTGAAGAATGGGTGGCCCACGCTGGCGTCGCTCCAGTCCGTGTAGGTGTAGCGCCCGTCGCCATAGAGCACATTGTTCTCGTGCAGCTCTTCGTGCACGAGCGTCTCCGGCAAGCCGTAATCCGCGAGCCTGGCGCACTGCTCGGCGAAGGTCGCCTGCCCTTCCCGCAGCCGCCGGTATTCGTCGGGTGTAAGCCCCGATTCCCGGCCGACCAGTAACGCTTCCTCGTCCTGCAGCAGCTCCGTAAAGAGTCCCGGTAGCCTGGCGAGCCGCCGGTCGGGCACGCCGGCCGCAAGCACGTCTGGCACACGGCGGGCCGTCTCCATCTGCATCTCGGCGTAGGCCGGCAGCAGCCGGAGCCAGTGCGGAATCTGCTCGGGCGTCCGGCAGATGGCGCGCAGCGTCTCGCCCGTGTCAGCCGACAACAGCCAGCCCTGCTCGGGCTCAATGGCGAGAAGCGGCACGGTGACCTGCGGATACCATTCGGCGAGCAGCCGGGTGAGAGCAGCTTCATAACGAAAGGCAGGGGCCGGCGCCTTAAAAAAGACGGTGCCGTGATCGGTCGAAATACGCGAGAAGACCGACCAGGGGCGCTGGTGTACCTGTTCGACGGGACCCGTAGACCGCCAGCCGTGGGCGACGATCTGGGATTCAATCCACGACGCAGCGCGTTCCTGCCAGCCGGCCTGTTGCCAGGGTAGTGAAGCCTCTTCAGTTACCATTGTGTAGCCACCTCAACCATTGCCGGACCACTCCCAGAACCAGTAAGCCATCCCCTTCCACTCGCCCCAGCGCGCGAAGGCCGCTTCCACTTCCTGCGGACCCACCGGCTCGCCGCCGTGGAACTCATTGGAGACCATCTTCAGGGCGTACGAGTCTATGGGGATGAAGTCGGTGCGGCCCAGGATCATGAGCAGGTTGGCTGCCGCATAGGCACCGACGCCCTTCAGCGCCAGCAGCTCCTTACGCAGCTCGCCGGTGGGCAGATCCGCCGTCTTCAGCGCTTCCAGGTCGAGATCGCCACGGGCTACCCGG
>JAAYYY010000053.1 GCA_012515125.1 Chloroflexota bacterium | reverse complement strand
AGATGATATTTCCAGGGCCAAAATAACAGTCTCTTAATACCGGCAAACAACACACCGTTCACCCGTCAGGTGGTCGGTCGGATTTTCAACCCGACGGCCTTCTGGCCGGCGCTGCAGCCGCCTTACCTTTCCCACCCCTTTCCTGTTACAATAGCATCACCAGTCTAGGGAGAGGAGAAAACCACCATGCACGGCATCGTCTCGCTGCTAGACGAAGACCATTACCGGATGGTAGAGGACGTGTGGGCGGGTCTGGACGAAGCGCTGGGGCTGCGGGGCGTCTACGTCACACCTTACCCGCACTTTTCCTACCACGTGGCCGACCATTACGACCTGGAACAGGTGGAGCAGATCCTACGGGAGTTTGCCCGGTCGACGGCGCCATTTGAGGTGACGACGACCGGGCTGGGCATCTTCACCGAAGGCATCCACCCGGTCGTCTACGTGAACGTGGCCCGCAGCCCGCAGCTCAGCCTGGCCAACGCCCGGCTGTGGCCCCTGTTGGAAGAAGCCAGCGCCGGCATCATTGACTATTACCACGCCGACCGCTGGGTGCCGCACATCACGCTCGGTTTCGGCGACGTCACGCGCGAGAACCTGGCGGACGTTATCCGCGTGCTCAGCGCCTGGGACTTCAACTGGCAAGTGCGGGTAGACAACGTGGCGCTTCTCTTCAACGAGGCCGACGCCCGCCGCGACATGCTCAAGATGCACTTTCCGCTTACCGGCTGAAACGCGCGCCAGGACGAGGCCAGGGCAAAAAGGGCGGTACCGTCCGCTGGTACTGGCGGTAGGCGTCCCCGAACTCGGCCATCAGGCGCCGTTCCTCGTGCAGCGAGCCCAACCAAAAATAGAGAGTAGCCAGCAGGTTGAAGACGAGCAGGTTAAGGGTAAGCACGGGCGGAAACCAGATAACGAGCATGCTGAACAGGTAGAGAGGGTGCCGGACAAAAGCATAAGGCCCGGCGACGACGAAAGCGCCCGGCGGGTCAGGGTCGGGCTCCCCGCGCAGGTAGCGCCAGAGCTGCCGCAGGCCGAGGAAGCTCCAGGCGTCAGTGTACAGCAGGGTGATGACCAGCCCCAGCAGGCCGGCAGCCTGCATCGCCAGAAACAGCAAGGCCCAGGGGAACGGAACAGGCCAGATCACCGTCGAAGGGACGCGCGTGGCGAGCACGTACAACACCGGCAAGAAGGTGAGCACGGCGACGGCATTGTAGACCAGCCGGTAGAAGCCGGCATAAGCCCGCTCGCCGAGCACGCGTTGCGCCCACTGCTTGACAGGGCGGGCCGCAGTGATGCTATGGAACAGCGCCCAGAGCAGGAATGTAGCCGCCAACCAGAACCATCCTGACATTTCCTCTCACCTCGGCGCCCTATTGTACGGCAGGCGTTCGCCTTCCCGCCACAGCCACGTTTGCACCGCCAGGCCATCCACTGATAGCATGGGCGCATGGAGAAAAAATCGATCTTTGATCACGCTACCTGGGGCACGCTGGATGGCTTCCTCCGCCATCTACCCCGCACGGTGCGCCTTGTCGTCTGGGGCGACGCGTCCCGCTCGGTCGAAGAGCGGGAAGCCATCCGCCTGGGCGAAAAGCTGGCGGAACGTTACACGATCGTCAACTTTGAGCGGCGCGATCGCCTGCCCAACTACCGCTACTACCCGGTGATGGCCGTCATGTTGGAGGGGGAAGACGGCGTTGTGGACGACGGCGTGCGCTTCATCGGCCTGCCCGCCGGTTACCAGATCAACAGCCTCGTCGGCGCGATTCAGGCGGTCAGCTTCCGGGCGAGCAATCTGGAAGCGCGCACGCGCATCCTGCTCAGCCGGCTGCCGGGAGAGGCCACCGCCGACCTGGAGGTGTTTACCAGCGCCACAGATGAAGAAGGCCCGCTGGTGGCGACGCTTGCCGCCGGCCTTGCCGTCGCCAGCCCCCGGGTGCGTGCTTTCCTCATTGCCGCCGACGTCTTCCCCGAGGCCGTCATTCGCTACTCAATCCGCACGCTGCCGCACACCGTGATCGACGGGCGCGTGCACCTCCAGGGCGTAACCGACGAGGAAGGGATGGTGAGGCAGATCGCCCGCGCCGTGCAAACGGCCCGTCCGAAAAAGGAGCCGGGCGCGGAGGAACCGGCCGCCTAGGCCTTACGCTTCTTTTTGCTTCTGCTCTTCTTCTCGTTCCGTTCGGCGTCGCGCATCCGTGCTTCCGGCGTGGGCGAGCCGCTGACCATGCTGGAGACGCTGCGCCCCGTCTGGCGCAGCCGCGAGCGGGTGCGGGCAATTACGTAGCGCATCCGCCGCCACTGCCGCTGGGAGAGCGAGACCGGCGGCGGCGTAACGTCCCATTTGAGTACCGATGCTGCCCAGGTGAGGCCGCCTCCAAAGCCGACGAAGATGACATTGTCGTTGGGGGCCAGCCGCCCGGCCTCGACGGCATCACAGAGGGCGATGGGGATGCTGGCAGCGGACGTGTTGCCGGCATGCTCCAGATTGAGGAAGAAGCGCTCGACAGGCATCTTCAGCTTCTTGGCTGCCGCCTCCACGATCCGCGCGTTGGCCTGGTGGGGAATAATCAGCGCCACATCGTCGGGCGTCAGATCCGCCTTCTCCATCACCTCCTCGACAATGTCGGAGACGACTTGAGTGGCAAAGCGGAATATCTGCCGGCCGTTCATCGTGATCGTGCGCGGGTGCCCGTTGGCCGAAAAGGTCGGGTCGAGGCCGGGCACAGGGCTGGAATAGACGGCGGGCAGCCGCAGGAGGTCGGCGCCGGAGCCGTCGGAGCGCAGCGAGGAAGCAAGCAGCCCTCCCGGCACACTGGAGCCCTTGAGCACGACGGCGCCGGCCCCATCACCAAAGAGAATACAGGTGCCTCTGTCCTGCCAGTCGAGAACGCGGGACATCGTCTCCGCCCCGATGACCAGGGCCACCTGGCTGCTGCCGGCAGAGATGGCATTGCTCGCCATGGAAAGCGCGTAGACGAAGCCCGAACAGGCCGCACTCAGATCGAAAGCGCCGGCGTTGCGGGAGCCCAGGTAATCCTGAACCAGCGAAGCAGTGGCGGGAAAGATCGTCTCGGGTGTGGAGGTTGCTACGATGATCAGATCCACCTCGCTGGGGTGTACGTCGGCCACTTCCAGCGCGCGCGCCGCTGCTTCAAAGGCCAGCGTTGCCGTCGTCTCCCCGGGTCCGGCAATACGGCGCTCGCGGATGCCGGTGCGCGCCATGATCCATTCGTCCGACGTATCGACGATCCGCGAGATCTCCTCGTTGGTCACCACGCGCGGCGGCAGGTATTTGCCCCAACCGATGATGTGTGCGTACTGATTACTCATATCCTGTCCCTCCCTCTTCTAACACCAGGCGACCGCGCTGGTTGCGCTTCCCGCTACGGCCCTTATAATCGGCGCGCTGAGAGCACCTATGGTGGAAGAGTTCTTCTGTCGTCAGTGGGAGCGTAATGGTCAGTCATTCGGCGGCGGAAGGATATAGCGCCGCACTCAGTTTCTATGCCGGCGAGCGCGAGTTGTTCACGTCT
>JAAYYY010000052.1 GCA_012515125.1 Chloroflexota bacterium | reverse complement strand
CGTCCTCGGCGCGACCGCCGTTCTGGTCCGCGCGGACGCGGCGCCGCCGGAATACGAGGTGCGGGCTTCCACCGTCTTCGCGCAGGAGCCCGATGAACCGGAATCGCCGGATGAAGTGGAGGCGCCGCAGGACGCGCCGCTCTATCGCCGGGGCATGGGGCCGATGTGGGGCGGCGGCACGGCGCTGGACATCGTCGCCGAGGAGCTGGGTCTGACCGTGGACGAGCTGCTGGCCGAGCTAAGGGACGGCGCGACCATCGCCGACCTCGCCGAGGAGGCGGGCACGACCATCGAGGCCATTGTCGAAGCGCTGAGCGAGGCCCACGCGGAAGCGCTGCAGGCCGCCGTCGAAGCCGGGCGGATCAGCGCCGAGGATGCGGCCCTTATGCAGGAGCGTATGGTAGAGATGTGGGCC
Source organism: Chloroflexota bacterium (assembly GCA_012515125.1). Taxonomy (GTDB): domain Bacteria; phylum Chloroflexota; class Anaerolineae; order Promineifilales; family Promineifilaceae; genus JAAYYY01. The sequence goes on along the minus strand of JAAYYY010000052.1, from coordinate 2,320 downwards.
CGGCGGCTGGAGTCCGGCCGCCTCTTCGGCTGGCGCGGGCGCGGCATGGGCCGGCAGATGAACCCTGATTGCCCGATGTACGACGGCGATGGCGCGTTCGTCCCTGGCCAGGGCATGGGCCGTGGCGGCGGGCGCGGCCCCGGCATGGGCCAGAGCCGCGGCTTCGGTGGCGGCAACGGCTCTGGCCGCAGCAACGGCTGATTCCTGAACGTTGAGATGGCCGGGTAGGGGCGGATGTCGTACGGGCAGATAATGTACGGGCGGGTTTGAAACCCGCCCCTACCGCGTTTATTATCAATTATGGGCGGATGTCGTGCAGGCACAACATGCGAGCGGATAATATACGGGTGCGGTAATTTAAGGGCGGTAATGTACGGGCGGGTTTGAATCCCGCCCCTACCGATATGTGTCTATGCCGACGATTCTGATCGTAGACGACGAGCCGGAGATCATTCGTATTGCCCGCGGCTATCTGGAGCAGGCGGGCTTTCGCGTGGTCGGCGTGGGCAACGGGCGCGACGCCCTCGCCGCCTTTCGCCACGAGCAGCCCGACCTCGTCATCCTCGACCTGAACCTGCCCGCGCCGCCCGGCAGCCCACCCCTGGATGGCCTCGACGTGGCCCGCGCCATCCGCCAGGGCCACAGCGCCGCCGCCAACACGCCGATCATCATGCTCACCGCCCGGGTCGAGGAGACGGACCGCATCGTCGGCCTGGAGCTGGGCGCCGACGACTACGTGACCAAGCCGTTCAGCCCGCGCGAGCTGGTCGCCCGGGTGCGCGCCGTCCTGCGCCGGGGCGTTCAGGCGCAGCAGCCGGCCAGCGCCCCGATCCACGCCGACGAGCTGACGATTGACCCCGCCCGCTTCGAGGTACGGCGCGGCGAAGCCGTGCTGGAGCTGACCCCCACGGAGTTTACCCTGCTCTACACGCTGGCGTCGGAGCCGGGCCGTGTCTTCACTCGCGAGCAGCTTGTGGACGCGCTCGGCCCGGACTACGAAGGGCTGGCGCGTACCGTGGACAGCCACATCAAGAACCTGCGCGCCAGGCTGGGCGAGGACGCGCGCCGCCCCCGCTACGTGCTCACCGTCTTCGGCGTCGGCTACAAGTTCAATGACCGGCTCGACTGACCTCCCGGCTCCGCGCCGCCCTCGCTTCGGCTTCTTCTGGCGGCTGATGGCGGCCTTCGCCATCCTCCTGCTCACCGTCGCCGTTCTCGTCGCCCTGCTGACGCGCAGCACGGCGCATGAGGAGTTCGCCCTCTTTACCAACGCCGCCGGCCGGCAGCAGGCCGCCCTGCTCGCGCCACGGCTCGCCGATTTTTACGAGCGCGCCCGCAGTTGGGAAGGGGTGGAAGAGCTGCTCCAGCTCTCGTCCCCCGGCCAGGGCAACCGCCGCGGGATGGGACAGGGCATGCGCGGCGGCGCCATGCGTTCCGGCATCATGGGCCTGCGTATCCTCCTCGTCGGCGCGGATGGCCGCGTCATCGCCGACAGCCAGGGCGCTACGGACGACGACCTCACCGGCCAGCGGCTCACAGCCGCCGAGCTGCAGGGCGCCGAAGCGATTGTCGTCAATGGGCAGCAGGTCGGCAGCGTCCTTGTGGCCGCCGGCGCGCGCAGCCTCGACGCTGCCTCCAACCGCTTTTTCAACGCCGTAGACCGCGCGTCCATCGTCGCCGTGGCTGCGGCAAGCCTGCTTGCCTTCGTCCTGGCGACCCTCTTTAGCTGGCGGCTGACCCGCCCCCTGCGCGAGCTGACGGGCGCGGCGCACGCCATCGCCGCCGGCGACCTGGGCCGGCGCGTGACCATCGCCCCCGGCGACGAAGTGGGCGAGCTGGGCGAGGCGTTCAACCGGATGGCCGGCCGGCTGGAGCGCTCCGAGACGCTCCGCCGCCAGCTCACCGCCGACATCGCCCACGAGCTGCGCACGCCGCTCAGCGTCATCCAGGGCAACATCGAGGCGCTGCAGGACGGCGTCTTCCCCCTGACGCCGGAAGCGCTCGACCCGATCCGCGACCGCACGGCGCTGCTCGTGCGCCTCGTCGAGGATCTGGGCGAGCTGGCCCGCGCCGAAACCGGCGGGCTCTCTCTGCAGCTGGCGCCGCTGGACCTGGCCCGCGTGGCCCGGACCGCCGTCGCCGATTTCCAGGCCCGCGCCCGGCAGCGCGAGGTCACGCTGGCGGTGCGCGCAGGGCCTGACCTGCCGCCCGTGCTGGCCGACGCCCAGCGCGTCGAGCAGGTGCTGGCTAATCTGCTGGCCAACGCCCTGCGCCACACGCAGGCCGGCGGGGCGATAACCGTCTCCGTCGCCCTGCCGGG